>SKHK01000177.1 GCA_007117005.1 Paracoccaceae bacterium | reverse complement strand
TCGGCATTTCGGGCGGCCTGGGCAAAGGCCTGCCGGATGGTGCTGGCCAGGCTCCGGTCCTCTGGCTGCATCGACAGGTAGTCGCCCAGCCGCAGGCCGTTGCGGCGCAGCGCATCGGGCAGGAACAGCGCCACGCCCTGCTCTGCAAGGGCCGCCTGCGCCCGGCCCAGCGCCAGTTGCAGATGCGTGCTGGCGGTCTTGTGCGCGCCAAGATGCAGGACGATCCTCACGCGCGCACCCTGGGTCTGTCGACGACAGTCCCAAGCCTGAACCGGCGGCGGAGGTGGTGGACGATCCTCGGCATTCTTAAGGCGTAACCCGTAGTGAAAGCGGATGGCGCAGCACGCCGAAGACGAGCGCGCGAAAGCGCCCGACGGCGGTATCACGTGCCGGGCGGAATGTCACGCGGGCCGCATTCGGGCAGGGTCATTCGGACGGGGAAGAAAGGGACCAGCCGGGCTGGGGGACCCGGCTGGCCAGCCAGCGGCGATCAGCGCGGCAAGAGCACTGTATCAACGACGTGGATCACGCCGTTGGACTGGTTAACATCGCTGATCGTTACCCGCCCGGCATTCCCGGACTGGTCATAGATCCACAGGGTCCGGCCGCGGACCTCGGCGCTGAGCGGCGCGCCGGACAGCGTCTGCATGTGGAAGAACCCGTCGCTGCTGGCCCGCGCGCGACGCATGATTTCGGCGCCGCTCAGGTTGCCGGCCACGACATGCGAGGTCAGGATGCGCTGCAGAAGCTCGATGTTTTCGGGCTCCAGCAGGGTCTCCACGGTGCCCGCCGGCAGCGCCTCGAAGGCGCCATTGACGGGCGCGAAGACAGTCATCGGCCCCTCGCCCTGCAGGGCATCGACCAGGCCGGCGGCCTGAACGGCGGCGACCAGCGTGGTGTGGTCGGCGGAATTCACGGCGTTTTCCACAATGTTGCGGTCCGCGAACATCGGCGCGCCGCCAACCATGGGGTTCTCGTTGGCCAGGGCCGGCGTGATGCCCAGTGCCAGAACGATGGCGGCGGTGCGGATGGTGGTGAACATGGCAGTCTCCTGTTGTGTCCGGGCGCGGTCGGCCCGTGTGCATGGTGGGTACGGCAGGGCGTCTTCGCCCCGTCAGGCGGTCGGTTGTCGGGCATCACGCGATGCCCATGACCTGCCGGACGAAGGCGGACGGGAAGAAGTTTCAGCGACGGGAAAAAAGATGATGACGAAAGCGTGAGCGCGCCCCGTCGATGCATACCCGGGCCATGCATCCCCGGGTGCGCAGGCGGCGTTCGATCAGACGCTTTCGGTCAGGAACTTTCGGAAATGGCGGCCGCCGCCAGCACCGGGCCGGTGGGCGCAGGTTCGGGCGAGCCGCCCTCGGGCTCCAGGCTGATGGCCAACGTGACCCCGGGCGCCAGCACCGTTGCAAGCTGCGTCACCGGTTCGCGCAGCAGCCCCAGCGAGCGCGGCACGCCGTCCTCGCCGATCAGCCAGAGCTCGTAATCCTGCCCTTCCGGCGCGGGCTCGCCGGTGACGCGGGTCATGGCCAGTTGCCCGTCTACGGGGTCCCAGCGGGCGGTGAATTGCAGGTCGGCTTCCTCGGTCGTCAGGTCGGCCTGAAGCACCGCCGGGGCGGGGGCGGGGGGCCAGAAGACCACCGCCAGAAAGACCACCGCCGCGGCAAGCGCACTGGCCAACGCCCCGCCGCGCCAGCCGAACCCGCCGGCCAACCGCCCCAGGAGGCCGCCCCGCGCGGGCGAAGCGGGCGCCGCCATGCCGGGCGCCGCCACGTCATCGAACAACCGCGCCTCGATCTGCGGCAGAAGGTCCGGCGCGGGCGCCTCGTCATAGCCGGCATTCAGCGGTGACAACCGCTCTTCCCATGCGCTGACGCGGGCGGCAAAGGCGCCATCGACCTCGGCCCGCTCGCGCGCTGCACGCCGCTCGGCCGCGGGCTGGGTGCCCAGAACATATTCGGCCGCAAGCAGGTCATCCTGCTCCTCGAGGCCGAAATCGTCAGGATGCGTCGGATCACTCATCGGTCCAGACACTCCTTCAGGCGCAACAGGCTGCGGCGCAGCCAGGTGCGGATCGTGTTCAGCGGCACGGCATATCGCTCGGCCAGTTGCTGATAGCTCATCCCCTGCAGATAGGCCCCGCGCACGGCGGCGGCACGGTCCGCGTCCAGTTCGTCAAAGCAATCCATGATGCGGCGCGCGTCAGAGCCGGCCAGGACCGCCGCTTCCGGGCCTGGGCCGGGCGCGGGCACATCGTCCAGCGGATCGGCATCCGGTTGATCCCGCCGCGGTGCGGCAAAGCTGACGCCCCGCGCCTGCGGCCGGGCGCGCAGCCGGTCCAGCGCGGCGTTGCGGGCAATGGTGATCAGCCAGCCCATCGGTGCACCACGGGCCGCGTCGAACTGCGCGGCGCGCTGCCAGACGCGGATAAAGACCTCTTGCAATGCATCCTCGACCTCTGCCTTGTCACCAAGCATACGGGTCAGAACGCCGGCAAGTTTCGGCGCGCTATGCCGATAGACCTCGCGGAACGCGGCGCGGTCCTGGCGGGCCACACCGTGAAGCATCGATATGAGAGGGTCTTCGGTCACGTGATCGCGCCTGTCCTGCAACGTGCAGAACCGAGTCGACTGCAGTGTGCAAAATCAATCCGGCTTTGCGCTGAGCCGGATTGGCGCGTCAACGTTCGGCGTTCACGAAGATGCAGGTCCTGAAGCGCGTCAGATCCCCCGCCTGCCCCTGTCCCAGAAAGTCCCGGTAAGAGGTGATGAATGTCAGGCGAAGGTCAGGCTCATCGCTCTGGCGGTGCCGGTCGGACACATGGGCAAGGCTGATCGCAAGTCCCGGGCGCGTTTCATGGATGCGCACGCTTTCGCCGCTTTCGATCATCAGATACCGCCGAAAGCCGTCGCTGGCCGTGTACCACCGCAGCGTTTCGGGATACTGCATCATGTCATCGGGCACGGCCCAGACGGTTTCGGAATTCAGCACCCTGTGTTCGAAGAAAATCTGGTTTTCACCCTCGAAGACAATCCGTGTATCGCTGCCTGCGTTGAAGACGTTGTGCGGACGCATTGTCTGCCCGACACGGCGGGAACCGGCATCGAAACACTCGGTGCACCCATCCGCCACAGAACCCAGATCGTTGCAGCCGACGCGGTCATAGGATTGGGCCAAGGCAGGCTGACTCAACATCGCGGCGCCCACAGCGGCCAGAAAGAACTTTTTCATGAATTTCCCTTTCCTGAATAGCATTTGACAATGGTTGCAAGGCCGCAAAAAAAAGCAGGCATCGCACGGGGGTGTCAACCGTGAATTGTGCTCTTTCGCAGCCGCTCCCGTTTCGCGGCAGGATCGGTTTCCACCGTATCAACCGCCGCTGCGCAACAGCTCACCCCCTCACGCCTCCGGTACCAGCACCTCGCGCTTGCCGACATGGTTGGCGGGGCTGACCACGCCCTGTTCCTCCATCTGCTCGACAAGCCGCGCGGCCTTGTTGTAGCCGATGCCCAGCTTGCGCTGGATATAGCTGGTCGAACATTTCCGGTCCTTGGCGACGATCGCCACCGCCTGATCATAGAGCGCGTCCTCGCCGCCGGACCCGTCGCCCAGGCCCAGCACCGCGTCGATATCGGCTTCGCGCTCGCCATCGGGGCCTTCCAGCACGCCGGACTGATAATCGGGCGGGCCAAAGCTTTTCAGATGCGTGACCACCTCCTCGACCTCCTCGTCCGACACGAAGGGCCCGTGAACGCGCGTGATCTTTGCCCCGCCGGCCATGTAGAGCATGTCGCCCATGCCCAGCAGCTGTTCGGCGCCCATCTCGCCCAGGATGGTGCGGCTGTCGATCTTTGACGTGACCTGAAAGCTGATCCGCGTGGGGAAATTGGCCTTGATCGTGCCGGTGATCACATCGACCGAGGGGCGCTGCGTGGCCATGATCAGATGGATGCCGGAGGCCCGCGCCATCTGCGCCAGCCGCTGGATGCAGGCCTCGATCTCCTTGCCGGCGACCATCATCAGGTCGGCCATCTCGTCGACGATGACAACGATGAAGGGCAGCGCCTCGGGAGCGAATTCCTCGGTCTCGAACACCGGGTCGCCGGTCTCGTCGTCGAAACCGGTCTGCACGGTGCGCTTGAACATCTCGCCGCGTTCCAGCGCCTCGCGCACCCGGCCATTGAAACCCTCGATGTTGCGCACGCCCATCTTGGACATCTTGCGATAGCGTTCCTCCATCTCGCCTACCACCCATTTCAGCGCCACCACGGCCTTCTTGGGGTCGGTGACGACGGGCGAAAGCAGATGCGGGATGCCGTCATAGACGGAAAGCTCCAGCATCTTGGGGTCGATCATGATCAGCCGGCATTCGGCGGGCGTCAGTCGGTAAAGCAGCGACAGGATCATGGTGTTGATCGCCACAGACTTGCCCGAACCCGTGGTGCCGGCGATCAGCAGGTGGGGCATCTTGGCCAGGTTCGCCACGATCGGTTCGCCGCCGATATCCTTGCCCAGCGCGATGGGCAGGCGCTGCTGGGTGTCGCCGAAATCGCGGCAGGCGAGGATTTCGCGCAGGACCACCTTTTCGCGCCGGGCGTTGGGCAGTTCGATGCCGATGACCGACCGCCCCGGCACCGTGGAAACCCGGGCCGAAAGCGCCGACATCGACCGCGCGATATCGTCGGCCAGGCCGATGACGCGGGATGCCTTCAGCCCCGGTGCGGGTTCCAGTTCGTAAAGCGTGACCACCGGGCCGGGGCGGACGGCCACGATCTCGCCGCGCACGCCATAGTCGTCCAGCACCGACTCCAGCATCCGCGCGTTTTCCTCCAGCGCGTCGTCGGACAGGGTGTAGCGTTCCACCCGGTCGGGGTCAGAAAGCAGGGCCAGCGGCGGGGGTTCATAGGCCGGGGGCTCCTCGCGGAACCGCAGGCTGGGCTGGGCCTCGGCCTGCGCGCGGCGCGAGGGCGCGGGCGGCTTGGCCCGCCCGGTCTGCACGACACGGCGGTTGAGCACATGGCCGGTGCTTGTCGGCTCCGCCGGCGCCACGGGCCGGTAGGGCGCGGGGTCGTGGTCGTCATCGATCAGCGAGTCATCCGCCTGGGGCATGGCCGGGGAGGCGGTGAAGGGCACGGCGTTCGGCGGGGGCGCGAACGTGCCATCCTCCGGATCGCCGTAAGGGTCGCCGCCATAGCCATCGACAACATGGTGCGCACCCATCGCACCCGCCGCGGGGACGAAGGCCGCACCGGGCCCGGCGGCCGGGTGGGGCTGCGCCATGGCCGGCGCGCTGCGCAGGGGGGGCTCGGCAAGGCCCGCGGGACGCGGCGCAAAGGGCGGCTGGGCGTGGGGCGGGCCGGCCATCGGCGCCATCGGCGCCTGGACCGCGCTGGTCGGCATGCCGGGCTGGGCCGAATGGGGCTGGGCCGAATGCGGCTGGATCCGCAGCACCGGGGTCTGGCGCTGGCGGGCGCGGATCAGGTCGCTGATGCGGGACTTCACGCGGTCCGGCCCCTCTGCACCGACCAGCCCGGCCATCGGCGGCATATCGCCCCGCGGCGCCGCGGTGACTTCCGGCTCTGCCCGCCGACGCCCCAGGGCGGAGACACGCGCCAGCAGGCCGGGCTTGGCCGCAGACGGCTGGGGCGCGTTGGCGGGCCAGGCGGTGGCCTGGTGGGGTGGCAGCGCAACACCAGCCCCCCCGCCCAGCGGAGGCTGGGCCTCGAAGCCCGCGTCAGCGCGCGGATCGGCCCGCAGGACGGGCGCCTGATCACGCTGCGGGATCGTCGCCGCTGCAAGGGGGGCAGCGGTGGGCACATCGGCGCGCAGCACACGGCTGTCCCGGCGCGGGACAGCGCCGGTCAGCGACGGCTCATGCCGGCCGTCGCCGCCTTGGGCAGCACCCGGATAGGCAATGCCCGACCCGTGCTGCCAACCGTGTTGCCAACCTTGCGGCCCGGCATGGGCGGCGTTGAAAGGGGCGTGAAGGTCATGAGGCGCCGCCACGGGCATCGCCTGCGCCGCCGCCTGCACTGCCGCCTGCCGTTCGGCCCGCCGGGCGGCGCGGTGCGCAGCAGCGCGCTGCAGACCGCGGCCCAGACCGCGGCCGCCACCAGCCAGAAGCGCAACCAGCCCGGCATAGCTGAGCACGATACCGATGCCCAGAAAGCGCGTCAGGTCATAGACCTCGCGCCATGTACTGCCCAGCACGTAGCCCCAAAGCAGTACCGCCAGCGTGAAGAAGGTCAGCGTCAGCAGATTGATCCCCGTCGCGCTGCCCAGCGGCAGGGCGGTCAGCAAGGCACCCAGCACGGTGTCGCCGAACATGCCACCCAGGCCGAAATCCATCCCCCAGCCCGGCCCCGGCACCAGAGTCGCCAGCCAGACCGCGGTAACGGCGACCGCGATGGGCAGGAATACCAGCCGGCCCGGAATCGTGCCCTCACCCCGATGAATGACCAACCGCAGACCCCAGACGCACAGCGCCAGCACCACCCCCCAGCCCGCGCGGCCCAGGATGATGGTCATCGGCGCGGCGATGGTCGCCCCCACACGGCCCAACGCGTTGCGCACCGGCTCGTCCGTCGCGGCCATCCATGACGGGTCATCGGGCGAATAGCTGGCCAGGATCAGGGCCATCATCACCCCCAGCATGATCAGCACCATACCCAGAATTTCGGTGCCGCGCTGCTGGATCACCGCCTGCAGGCGACTGTCAAGCAACGGCGGGCGCTGGGGGCTGTGATATGACGCCATCGGGGACCTCTCTCACGGATAAAGGCAGGCGCGCAGGGCGGTCAGGCCCCGGCGAGTTTCGTCTTCGGGGGCGACCAGGGCCACGCGCAGAAAGCCCGCGCCGGGATTGCCCTGATCGGTGTCGCGGGCCAGATAGGCACCGGGCAGCGCGCGGATGCCGGTCTTGCGCCAAAGCATCAGCGCAGCGGCCTCGCCATCAGCCACCGGCAGCCAAAGGAAAAACCCGGCCTGCGGCGGCAGATAGCCCGGCAAATCACCAAGAGTTTCATCGGCAAGCGCGTATTTCCGGGCATAAAGCGCGCGGTTTTCCACCACATGCGCCTCGTCTGCCCAGGCGGCGGCGGCGACGGCCTGCAGGGGTTCGGGCAGGGGCGCGCCGGCATAGGCGCGCAATTGCCGCAGCGCCCGGATGCTGGCCGGCCCGCCCGCGGCAAAGCCCGAACGCAGCCCCGGCAGGTTCGACCGCTTGGACAGCGAATGGAAACTGACCACGCGCTCGGGGTCGGCACCCTGCGCTGCGGCGATTTCCAGCAGGCCGGTAGGTGGAGTGTCGCGGTAGATCTCGCAGTAACATTCATCGGCGAAAATACGGAAATCGTGCTTCTCGGCCAGATGCAGCAGGGTTTCCCAATAGGCCCGGTCGGCCACCGCGCCCTGCGGATTGGCGGGCGAACAGATATAGGCAATCGCCACCCGGTCCAGCACCGACGCCGGCAGGGCGGCGTAATCCGGCAGATGGCCGGTCCGGGCCGTGGCAGGCACATAGACCGGCTCTGCCCCCACCGCCAGCGCGGCCACGGCATAGACCTGATAGAACGGATTGGGCGTCAGGATCACCGGGCGCTGGCCGCGCTTTTCCTCGGGGCACAGGGCAAGGGCGGCGTTGAACAGCCCCTCGCGCGTACCGTTCAGCGCGATCAGCCGGTCCGGCGTCAGGGTGACGCCATAGCGGCGCTGCAGCCAGCCCGTGATGGCGTCCAGCAGCGCCGGGGTGCCGTCATTGGCCGGGTAGCGGGCAAAACCGTCCAGCGCGGCGGTCAGGGCGTCCTGCAGGAAGGCAGGCATGGGGTGGCGCGGCTCACCGATGGACATGGCAAGCGGCGCGCCACCCGGCGGGTGGTCGTCCAGCAACGCGCGCAGGCGCGGGAATGCGTATTCCGGCAGGTTCGAAAACCGCTCGGGGAATGCCATGGACTGCCTCATGTTCCCGGGGTCGTGATCGCCCCGTTTGAAGTGCAGCATAGCGGCAGTTTCGGGGGTGGTCCAGAAAAACACAGGCTTGTCCTGTGCTTGCCCGCCGCGCCTGTTGCTTTTGGGCCAGCCGGACCGGGTCGACGGACCGCAGAGGCTCAAAGCAACGCAAGATGCAGTGGCCCGCCCCCGGCAAACCACAAGAGCGCAGCCTGCCCACCCTGCCCTTGCCTGCCTGCGCCCGCATCACCAAAGGGGCTTTATTCCGCGCCACCGGCCCGGTAACACCGACGCAGCGGCCCCTTAGCTCAACAGGATAGAGCGGCTGACTTCTAATCAGCAGGTTCGGGGTTCGAGTCCTCGAGGGGTCGCCAACACGCACCGGCAGGCATGCCGATGGCGGTGTCGCCGTGACGAAGGGTAAGCCTGGTAGGCGCGGAGGGACTCGAACCCCCAACCAAGGCGTTATGAGCGCCCTG
>SKHK01000231.1 GCA_007117005.1 Paracoccaceae bacterium | reverse complement strand
CTGGCTCCTCCCCCAGCCGCAGGCGGATCAGCATCGCCTCGGCCGCGGCGGGCAGATGCGGGCCGAACCGGCCCAGCACCTGCGCCGTGCGCGCCAGATCGCGCGCCAGCGCCGCGGGGCCCAGGTTGCGCGCGATGTAATCCTCGACCACTGGCTGGGCGACATCCCAGATGTTGATCGTCGGGTTCAGCGACCGCGCCACGCCTTCCACCACCACCATGGTCCGCTGCAGCAGGATCAGTTCGGTCCGCGTTTCCATCCCGAAACGCTCGGTCACGTCAAAGAGATAGCTCAGCAGCCGCGCCATCGAGATATGGCTGGCATCCATGCCGAAGATCGGCTCGCCCACCGCCCGCAGCGCGCGGGCGAAATCGTCGATATCGCGGTCGGCGGGCACGTAGCCGGCCTCGAAATGCACCTCGGCGACGCGGCGATAGTCCTTTCGGATAAAGCCCATCAGGATCTCGGCATAGACGCGGCGGGTATATTCGTCGATCTGCCCCATGATGCCGAAATCAAGCGCGATGATATCCCCATTCGGCGCCACCTTCAGGTTGCCCTGATGCATGTCGCCGTGAAAATAGCCGTCGCGCAGGGCATGTTGCAGAAACAGGCGCAGCACCCGCTTGCCCAGTTCGCGCCGGTCCACGCCCAGCGCGTCGATGGCCGCGTTGTCGCCCAGCGGCACCCCTTCGGCCCAGCCCAGCGTCATCATGGACCGTGACGACAGGTCCCAAATCGGGCGCGGCACGCGGAAACCCGCATCTTCGGCCGTGTTGGCGGCGAATTCGGCGGCGGCGGCGGTTTCCTGGCGCAGGTCCAACTCGCCCATGACCACGCTTTCGAAATGCGCGATCACATCGGTGGGCCGCAGCCGCCGGGTCTTCGGCAGCAGCATCTCGATCATCTGCGAGGCGAAATAGAAGGCGTCGATATCGCGGCGAAAGGCGCGCTCTATCCCCGGGCGCAGCACCTTGACCGCCACATCGGTGCCCGCGCCGGCCAGCCGCGCCCGGTGCACCTGCGCGATCGACGCCGCTGCGACGGGTTCTGAGAAATCATCGAAAAGCGCCTCGACCGGCGCCTCAAGCTCTGCCTCGATGGTGGCGCGGGCGGCACTGGTGGGAAAGGGCGGCAACTGGTCTTGCAGATAGCGCAGCTGGTTGGCCAGTTCGGCGCCGACGATATCGGGGCGGGTGGAAAGGATCTGGCCGAACTTGATATAGGCCGGCCCCAGCGCCGTCAGCGCCCGGGTCAGCGGCGGCAGCGCGGGGTCGCCCTTCAGCCCCAGCCATTTCCACGGCCAGCCCAGCACCCTTGCCGCCAGCCGCAAACGCGGGGGGGCGTTCATCGCCTCCAGCACCACGGCCATCGCGCCCGTGCGTTCGAAGGTGGCGCCTGTCCGGGCCAGACGCCAGAGGTTGTGCGGCCCGCGCATGGCTCAGGTCTTCCAGCCGGAATGCAGCGCGGCAATACCCATCGACAGGTTGCGATACTTCACCAGATCGAAGCCTGCATCACTGATCATCGCCGCGAACCGTTCCTGATCCGGAAAATTGCGGATCGATTCGACGAGGTATTGATAGCTGTCACGGTCCCCGGCCACGATCTGCCCCATCCGCGGAATCACGTTGAAGGAATAAAGGTCATAAAGCCGCTGCATCGGCTGGCTGGGCAACTGGCTGAATTCCAGCACCATCAGCCGCCCGCCGGGGCGCAGCACGCGGTATGCCTCGGCCAGCGCGTCCTCTATCCGCGTGACGTTCCGGATACCGAAACTGATGGTGTAGACATCAAAGACATTGTCCGGAAACGGCAGCGCCATCGCGTCACCCACAACCCAGTCCAGCTGACCGGCCAGATGTTCGGCCTCGGCGCGCTGGCGCCCCTCGGTCAGCATGGGTTCGGTCATGTCCAGCACCGTGGCCTGCGCATCCGCACCTGCCCGGCGCAGGAACCGAAAGGCGATGTCACCGGTGCCGCCCGCGACATCCAGCAACCGCTGCCCCGGGCGCGGGGCCAGCCAGTCCATCATCGCGTCCTTCCACAGGCGGTGAACACCCCCGCTCATCAGGTCGTTCATCAGGTCATAGCGCGCGGCCACACGGCTGAATACGCCATGCACCATGCCGGCCTTCTGCCCGGCCTCGACCTGCTGAAAGCCGAAATGGGTTGTGTCGGGGCTGTCGTCGCTCATGCCGGCTCCTGTCGGACCTTGCGTCTGTGCCTTCCTTACCTGATGCTGCGCCCCCTGCACAATGCGACGTCGAGCCCCGCGCATGCCCGAACTGCCCGAAGTGGAAACCGTACGCCGGGGCCTGGCCCCGGCGATGGAAGGCGCGGTGATCACCCGCGCCGAGCTGCGCCGCGACGGCCTGCGCTGGCCCTTTCCCGCCGGGCTGGCAGAGCGGCTGACGGGGGCCCGCGTGCGGCTGCTGCGGCGGCGGTCGAAATACATCCTGGCCGATCTGGACACGGGCGAGACGATGTTGGTGCATCTGGGCATGTCCGGCCGCATGACGGTTTCGGGCCTGGCCGCGCCGCATGTGCCGGGGCGGTTTCACCACGACCACCCGGCGCTGGAAAAACATGACCATGTGATCTGGCACATGGCCAATGGCGCGCGCGTCACCTTCAACGACCCGCGGCGTTTCGGCGCGCTGGACCTGCGCGACACCGCGGTGATCGACGCCCACCCGCTGCTGGCCGCGCTGGGGCCGGAACCGCTGGGCAACGGCTTTGACGCCACCCTGCTGGCACGCGCGTTCAAGGGGCGCCGCGCGCCCGTCAAGGCACTGCTGCTGGATCAACGAATCGTCGCGGGCCTGGGCAACATCTATGTGTGCGAAGCGCTGTTTCGCGCCGGCATCCACCCCGCGCGCGCCGCCGGGCGCATCGGCGCCGCGCGGCTGGAACTGCTGGTCACCGAAATCCGCGCCGTTCTGGCCGAGGCGATAGAGGCCGGCGGGTCCAGCCTGCGCGATTATCGGCAGGCCGATGGCAACCTTGGCTATTTCCAGCACAATTTCCGTGTCTACGACCGCGAGGGCGCGGCCTGCGTGGCGCCCGGCTGCCACGGCACGGTGCGGCGAATCGTGCAATCCGGGCGCTCCAGCTACTACTGCCCGGCCTGTCAGAGATAGCTTGAACCCTGAGACCGTGCTGCTATGCACGGGCGCTGATGACATCAACGGGGGCACCCTCATGGCGTATGATACCATCGCGGTCGAAGTCTCGCAGCATGTGGCCGTGATCAAACTGAACCGGCCGGACGCTATGAACGCGCTGAACTCGCACCTGCTGGGCGAACTGGCCGAGGCGCTGAAGGCCGCCGACCGCAACGAGAAGGTGCGCTGCATCGTGCTGGCGGGCTCGGAAAAGGCCTTTGCCGCCGGCGCCGACATCGCCGAGATGGCACCCAAAAGCTTTGTCGAGATGTTCGAGAGCGATTTTTTCACGCCCGAGACCGAAGCGGTGCTGTCGGTGCGCAAGCCGATCATCGCAGCGGTGGCGGGCTATGCGCTGGGCGGGGGCTGCGAACTGGCCATGATGTGCGATTTCATCATCGCCGGTGACAACGCCAAATTCGGCCAGCCGGAAATCAATCTGGGCGTGGTGGCCGGGATCGGCGGCACCCAGCGCCTGACCCGCTTCGTGGGCAAGGCCAAGTCGATGGATATGCACCTGACCGGCCGCTACATGGATGCCGAGGAAGCCGAACGCGCGGGCCTTGTCAGCCGGGTGGTGCCGGTCAAGAAACTGATGGAAGAAACCATGGCCGCCGCGCAGAAGATTGCCGCGAAATCCATGGTCACCACGCGTGTGGTCAAGGAATGCGTCAACCGCGCCTATGAGACGACGTTGCGCGAAGGCGTGCTGTTCGAACGCCGGGTCTTTCACGCCATGTTCGCCACCGAGGACCAGAAAGAAGGCATGAACGCCTTTGTCGAAAAGCGCGAGGCCCAGTTCAGGGACAAGTGACCCCCGCGCCGGGTCACGCCTTTTTCCCGGCCGATTCGGGCTTTTCTTTTCGATGCGCCCGCGCTATCAGCGCCTCACATGCGTGTGGGCCCGCTTAGGCAGTTTGTGACCGGTCAGTCTGGCCGGACCGGGCTTTTCGCGCAATCCGATTGCAGCTGATACGAAAGACCCGGACATGGCCAACACTCCCCAATCCAAGAAACGCGCCCGCCAGCTTGAGCGCCGCACCGCCGTCAACACCGCGCGCCGGTCGCGCATCCGCACCTTCCTGCGCAAGGTCGAAGAGGCCATCGCCTCTGGCAACCAGGACGCCGCCCAGACCGCCCTGCGCGCCGCCCAGCCGGAACTGTTCCGCGGTGTCACCAAGGGTGTCCTGCACAAGAACACGGCCGCGCGGAAGATGTCGCGCCTGGCCGCCCGCGTGAAGGCGATGGGCGCGTAAGACGCGGCCCTGCCGGCTGATCCCGGCACCGCGAGACATGCAACGGGCGCTTTGCGGCGCCCGTTTTTTCATGCGCCGGGACAGCCGTCGGGGGCGCAAGGCGCAAGAGGCGGCAAGGCGGCGCTCTGTTAAACACCCCGCACGCCGCTGTGGCAAAAAACCCACTCCCCCAACGATTCTGCCTGGCCTATCCTTGTGTCAAGCGAGTTGTTGGATTGCGCCCGATACAAGCGGCTTGCTAGCTTGCCCGGGCGAGTCGCCATGACCCTGGGGGGGCAGCGGCACATGACAAGCTTTCCAACGCGCACCTTCGGTCTGCGTGATGTGATTTTTTGACTTGTCAGACTGTTTCGCCCCCTGCGCCCAGCGCTGCACGCCGCAGCCGCTTTGCGGCAGTCGATGCTGCCGGATCATGGCCTGAGAAAAGAAACAAGAACGGGCCCGGCGGCAGCGCCACGGGACAAACAGGCGGTGGGTATGAAGGACGTGGCTTGGGAGACGGTGAAACAGGACCTTCGTGGTATCGTCGGCGAAAACAACTACGTCACCTGGATCGCGCCCCTGCGCCAATGCGATGCCCGCGACAACGGGCCTGACGGCTGCGTGCGGCTGGTTGCGCCGACGAATTTTCTCGCCAATTGGGTGAAGCGGAATTACGCCTCGCAGATCCTGCACGTCCTGACAGCCGCAGGCCACCCGGCCGAACGGGTGGAGATCACGGTCGCAGCCCCGACGCGCCAGGGCGCCCGCCCTCCAGCGCCCGCCCCAGACATGCAGGCCGGCGTGGCAACCGATGCGCGCGCGCGCCCGGCCGCCGAAGACGACGGGCTGACCACCTCCGCGCTCGATCAGCGCTTTACCTTCGACAATTTCGTGGTGGGCAAGCCGAACGCGCTGGCCCATGCCGCCGCCCGCCGCGTGGCCGAAAGCGCGCAGGTCACGTTCAACCCGCTCTTTCTTTATGGCGGCGTCGGCCTGGGCAAGACCCATCTGATGCATGCCATCGCCTGGGAACTGCAGCAGAAACAGCCGCAGGCGCGCGTGCTCTATGTCTCGGCCGAGCAGTTCATGTACCGTTTCGTGCGCGCCCTGCGTGACCGGCAGGTGATGGATTTCAAGAGCCTGTTCCGCTCGGTCGATGTGCTGATGGTCGATGACGTGCAGTTCATCGCCGGCAAGGAAAGCACGCAGGAAGAATTCTTCCACACTTTCAACGCGCTGGTCGATCAGGGGCGGCAGATCGTCATCTCCGCCGACCGCGCCCCGGGCGAGATCAAGGACCTGGAGGACCGCATCCGTTCGCGCCTGCAATGCGGCCTCGTGGTGGACCTGCACCCCACCGATTACGAACTGCGCCTGGGCATCCTGCAGAAAAAGGTCATCGCTGCGCGCGAGACCTATGGCGATCCGGTCATCGGCGACGGCGTGCTGGAATTCCTGGCGCATCGGATCACCACCAACATCCGCGTGCTGGAGGGGGCTCTGACCCGGCTTTGCGCGCTGGCCAGCCTGGTCGGTCGCGAAATAACGCTGGACCTGGCGCAGGACGCGCTGGCCGATATCCTGCGCTCCTCCGACCGGCGCGTCACGGTCGAGGAAATCCAGCGTAAGGTGGCGGAGCATTACAGCATCCGCCTGTCCGACCTGATCGGGCCGAAGCGGCTGCGCACCATCGCCCGCCCGCGGCAGGTGGCGATGTATCTGGCCAAGCAGATGACCACCCGCTCGCTGCCCGATATCGGGCGCCGTTTTGGCGGGCGCGATCACACCACCATCATGCACGGGGTGCGCAAGGTCGAGGAACTGCGCGGCACCGACACCCAACTGGCCGAGGACCTGGAACTCCTGCGCCGCCTGCTGGACAACTGACCCGCGCCGCGGCCTGATCGGGGGCGCTTTCCCCGGCGCTTGACGAGGGCGGCAAAGCGCCGCAAACATGGGGTGAACACGCGGCCGGGCTGGCATCCGTCAGCACCGGCCTTTTGCGCCGGGACGCGCATAAGGACACGAATCGACGCAGGCGCCACTACGGCCACGGTGACGGGCGAAAGGGACAGACATATGAAACTGAGCATCGAACGCGCGACGCTGCTGAAGGCCGTTGCCCAGGCCCAGTCGGTTGTGGAACGGCGCAACACCATTCCCATCCTGGCCAATGTCCTGATCGAGGCGGATGGCGAAACCGTCAGCTTTCGCGCCACCGACCTGGACATCGAGGTGGTGGACAAGGCCCTCGCCCAGGTCGAACGCGCCGGCGCCACCACCGTCTCGGCGGTGATGCTGCACGAGATCGTGCGCAAACTGCCCGATGGCGCGCTGGTTCAACTGGCCGACGACCCCCACAACGGGCGGCTGTCGGTGCAGGCGGGGCGGTCCAGCTTCTCGCTGGCCACCCTCCCGCGCGAGGATTTTCCGGTCATGGCCTCGTCGGAATACCAGGTCAATTTCGCCGCCCCCGCCGCTGCGCTGCGCCGCCTGTTCGAAAAGACCCGCTTCGCCGTCTCCACCGAAGAGACGCGCTATTACCTCAACGGCGTCTACATGCATGTGGCCCAGGCCGATGGCGCGCCGGTGCTGCGCTGCGTGGCTACCGACGGCCACCGTCTGGCCCGCGTAGACGCCCCCCTGCCCGATGGCGCGGCCGACATGCCCGGCGTCATCGTCCCGCGCAAGACGGTGGCGGAACTGCGCAAGCTTCTGGAAGACGACGACATGCAGATCGCCGTCTCGGTATCGGAAACCAAGCTGCGCTTTGCCACGCCGGATATCGCCCTGACCTCAAAGGTCATCGACGGCACCTTCCCGGACTACACCCGCGTCATCCCCACGGGCAACGAAAAGCGGCTGGAGGTCGATGCCGGCGATTTCGCCAAGGCGGTGGACCGCGTCGCCACCGTGTCTTCGGAACGCTCGCGCGCGGTGAAACTGTCGCTGGAAGAAGACAAGCTGGTGCTGGCCGTCAACGCGCCGGATAGCGGCATGGCGCAGGAAGAACTGGTCGTGGCCTATGGCGACGAGGCGCTGGATATCGGCTTCAACGCCAAATACCTGCTGGAGATCGCCAACCAGATCGAACGCGAAAACGCGGTCTTTCTGTTCAACGGCTCGGGCGACCCGGCGCTGGTCCGCGAAGGCGGCGACACCACGGCGGTCTATGTCGTCATGCCGATGCGGGTCTGAACCCGCCACCGGCCCCACGCGCCCGTGCCCCTTCATTTTGCCGAAAATACTCTGGGGGTGAATGGGCGCAGCCCAGAGGGGGCAACGCCCCCTGCCCGCCATCAGCCAGGGGCAAGCCACGATCATGGCGCTTCACCTGCTGAGCCTGCACCTTGCCCAGTTCCGCTCGCATCGCGCGCAGCGGCTGGACCTCGATGCCCGGCCGGTCACGCTGACGGGGGCCAATGGCGCGGGCAAGACCAATCTGCTTGAGGCCGTCTCGATGCTCTCGCCCGGTCGCGGGATGCGCCGGGCGGCTGTCGATGACCTGGCCCGCCGCCCCGGCCTGCACGGCTGGAAGATCGCCGCCAGCCTGACCCGCAACACCCTGCCGCATGAGGTGGAAACCACCGCCCGGCCCGGAGAGCCGCGCCGCGTGCTGATCGACGGCAAGACGGTTGCGCAATCCGCGCTGGGCCGGCTGGTGCCGATGCTGTGGCTGACCCCGGCCATGGACCGGCTGTGGACCGAGGCGCCAGAGGGGCGGCGCCGGTTCCTGGACCGCATGGTGCTGGCCTTCCACCCCGATCATGCCGAGGTCACGCTGGCCTATGAAAAGGCCATGCGCGAACGCAACCGGCTGCTGCGCGACGGCGTGCACGACCCCGCCTGGTTCGCCGCGCTGGAGGCGCAGATGGGCCGCGCGGGCGCGCAGATCACCGCCAACCGCCGCGCCCTGCTTTCCCGCCTTGCCGGGGCTGCCGCGCAGGACGACAGCGCCTTTCCCGTGGCCGACCTGACCCTGGCCTGCGATGCGCCGGCCAGCCCCGCCGACCTGACCCGCGCCCTGG
>SKHK01000184.1 GCA_007117005.1 Paracoccaceae bacterium | reverse complement strand
GCCTTCGGACGGGGTGGGCGCCGGGGTTGCGGCTGTGTCACCGGGGCCGGCTGCGGCGGGGTCCGCCTCCGCCAGGGCGGCAAGAGCCGGCAGCGCGGGCTCCTCTCCCGTGCCGGTCGGTACACCCGGCGCCGCGCGCGGCGCCAGGACGATACTGTCCGCCGCCGTGAACTGGCGGCCATCGGCCAGCACCATCTCCAGCGTCATGATCTGCACCTGCGCTGCGGGGGGCAGCACGAAGATCGCCACGAATTGCCCCGTGTCATCGGCCGCAGCCTGGGCTGCGACCTCGCCATCGACGCGCAGCGTGATGCCGGCGCCCGGCGCGCCGACCCCTGCCACCAGTGCCCCGCCATCGGGGGCAATGCGCACCACATCGAAACCCGGCGGCGACGGCATTGCATCCGGCGGGGTGGCTGGGGTTGGGGGCGGGGTGCCGGAAAGCGCGGAAGCGGGCGGTTCGGCGGGTGGGTCGGGCACTGTAGCATCGACCGCGGCCGGCCCCGCATCCTGCCGCGCCTGATAGACGCTGCCCATTACCAGCGCGCCGGCTACAGCCGCCGCCGCGGCAAGCCCCGCCCAGCCCAGAAACCCGATCTTCGACAGCACAGGCATCACCACCAACGTCCCTTCACGGCCGACGTCTTGCCACCTTGTAGCAACACCCGTATCTATGGGCAAAACAAATCGGCAACCCCAAGGGTTGTTCCAAAGAGCAAAGAGAGAACCGGCGTGCACGATTTCGCCGCATCGGTCTGCCTGTACTGCGGCGCCCGGCCCGGGGCCGAGCCGGCCTTTGTCGCCGCGGCACGGGACTGCGGCACCATGCTTGCGCGCAGGCACTGGAGGCTGGTCTACGGGGCCGGCGATCAGGGCCTGATGGGCGAGGCCGCGCGCGCCGCGATCAGGGCCGGCGCGCCGACCATGGGGGTCATTCCCACCCATCTGATGCCGAGAGAGCGCGCAGGCGGCGCCCGCGCCGGCAACGGGCGCGAGACGCTGGTGATCACCGAGACGATGCACGAACGCAAGAAGGTGATGTTCACCAATGCCGATGCCGTGGTGGTGCTGCCGGGCGGGGCGGGCACGCTGGACGAGTTCTTCGAGGTGCTGACTTGGGCGCAGATCGGCCTGCACGCAAAGCCGATCCTTCTGCTGGATGTGGCCGGCTACTGGCAGCCGCTGCTGGCGCTGATCAATCACGTGATCGATCTGGGTTTCGCCGATCCCAGCCTGCGGGAATTGTTTTCAGCCGTGCCGGACCTGCCGGCGCTGGAGGCGGCACTGCGGGCGCATCTGCCGGGGGGCTGACGCGTCCTGCGGGCCTGCTTTCCCGACATCCCTGCCGAAGCCGACCCCTTCGTCACAAAGCCCGCGACGGCGTGCTGCGCCGGGATTGCGCCTGTCCACGGGCTTTTCGTGTTGCTGACGAGGCAAGCCTTGCCGCCCGCTGCCGTTCGACAGGCGCTACCGGCCCAGCATCTGCACGCCGCGGCTCAGCCCATCCAGCGTCATCGGCACCATCCGGTCCTCGAACAGCTCGCGGATCATGGCGATGGATTGGGTATGGCCCCAATACCGCTCTGGCGTGGGGTTGATCCACAACGTATCGGGCCATTGCGCCCGCACCCGCGACAGCCAGGTCGCGCCGGCCTCCTCGTTCCAGTGCTCGTTGGCGCCGCCGGCATAGGCGATCTCATAGGGCGACATCGTCGCATCGCCGACAAAGATGCATTTGTAATCAGACCCGTATGTGCGCAGCACCTCCCAGGTCGGCGTGCGCTCTGACCAGCGCCGGGCGTTGTCGCGCCAGACGAATTCGTAAAGGCAGTTATGGAAATAGAAATGCTCCAGATGCTTGAACTCGGCCCGCGCGGCGCTGAAAAGCTCTGACACGACCTGCACATAGGGGTCCATCGACCCGCCGATATCAAGGAAAAGCAGCACCTTCACCGCATTGCGCCGCTCTGGCCTGGTCTTGACGTCCAGCCATCCCTGTTCGGCCGTGGCGCGGATGGTGCCGTCCAGATCCAGCTCCTCGGCCGCGCCGTCGCGCGCCCAGCGCCGCAGCCGTTTCAGCGCCACCTTGATGTTGCGCGTGCCCAGTTCCACCTGGTCGTCCAGATTGCGGAACTCGCGCTTGTCCCAGACCTTGACCGCGCGCCCGTGGCGCCCCTCCTTCTGGCCCACGCGCACCCCTTCGGGGTTGTAGCCATAGGCGCCAAAGGGCGAGGTGCCGGCGGTGCCGATCCATTTCGACCCGCCCTGATGGCGGCCCTGCTGCTCCTCCAGCCGCTTCTTCAGCGTCTCCATCAGCTTGTCGAAGCCGCCCAGCGCCTCGATCTTGGCGCGCTCTTCCTCGCTCAGATGCTTCTCGGCCAGCTTTTCCAGCCATTCGGCGGGCACGTCCAGCGCCTTGACCACCGCCTCTGGCGTGATCGCCTCCAACCCCTTGAACGCATGGGCAAAGGCGCGGTCGAAACGGTCGATATGGCGCTCGTCCTTCACCATCGTGGTGCGGGCAAGGTAATAGAAAGCCTCGGGGTCGAACTGCGCCAGGCCGGTCTGAAGCGCCTCGAGAAAGCCCAGATATTCGCGCAGGGAAACCGGGACGGCATGCTGGCGCAGGGAATCGAGAAAGGGCTGGAACATGGGGCCTCGCAATGGATTGGCACGTCAGAGGTAGCAGCCCGCGCCCGGCTGGTCCAGAAAGCAGCGCCCGGAACGCAGGGGCCGTAACGGCATGCAACAGCGCGGCGACAGCCCCGCCGCTACATCAGCAGACGTTCCGCGCCGATCGTCGCCGCCATGCCCAGCAGCGCGCCGATGATGCCCCAGACCGCACCATATTGCGCCAGATCGAAGCCCGAGCCGCCCCGCCGGCGCGCTTGCCAAAGCCCCAGCGCCACCCCGATGACGAGCCCCGCGATGATGATCATGCCTGCCTCTTGTCTTGTTGTCTTGTGCGTTGCGCGCCGCACCCCATGCCGCTTATCAGCCGCGCCCCTTTCGCCCAACCCTGGCGCCGGGCGCATGGCGCGGCCTAGCGCCGGGCCAGCCGTGTCGCCGCGCCGGTGATACGGCCGATCTCGGCCAGACGGGCGCGTGCCGCCTGATCGGAGCCGAAGCCATAGCGCGCCGCCGCCATGGTGTCGAGCCGCAGCCGTTCTGCCTGATCCGCCTGCCCGGTCTGGGCCAGCGCCTCGGCGCGCAGGAAATCGAGCGAGGCCAGCAGCGCGGCGTTCTCGGTGCGCAGCGCCAGCGGGCGGGCACGTTCGGTCAGGTCCAGCACCATGTCGTATTGCCCGCCGGCCAGCGCCTGCACGGCAAGCTGCATGTCCACATGCGCGCCATGCACCTCGCCTCCCGGCCGGGAACGATAGATCTCGCCGGACAGCAGTAGCGCGGCAAGCGCGGCCTCGCCCTCGCCCCGCTCGGCGACGCGGGCAGATACCAGCAGGCTCAACGCCAGCCGCGGCCCGGACCAGCCCTGCTCGCGCGCTATGTCCAGCGCGCTCTGCGCGGCCGTGCGCCGCTGCGCCTGCGTGCCGCCCGCGCCCAGCGCCGTCTCCACCGCCGTGATCCATGCGCGCGGGGTCTCGCCCGGCGATGGACCGGGCGAGCGGCGCCCGGCCGGGTTCAGCCGGTTCAGGATCGTCGGCAGCCGCGCGGCAACCTGCGCGCGGGTCATGCCGACCTCCAGCTCCGGCGCGTACCAGGCGCGCAGCATCAGCATGTCGAAACCGGTCAGCACCGTCTGGAAATTGTCGTCGTTGAACACGCTGTCGGTCAGGCGGAACAGGTCATTGAGCGGCCCAAGCCCCTGCGCGATTTCCTCATGCAGGCAGTCGCGGATTTCCTGAGGGGTGCTGTCGGCGGGCACGAACACCCCTACCCTCTCGCGCCGGGCAACGCGCGTCCAGTCAATTGCCGGATTGCGCCGGTTGGCGATGAAATCTTCCCAGCCATCCACATTCGGCACCACGAAACAGGCCGCCGTCGGCACCGCCGCGCGCAACTGCCGCCGGGGCACGAACTCTACCGTGATGCGGTTCTCGCCCTCGGCCACGCGGTTCTGGGGCGCGCGGGCCACATCGATGCGCGCCTCGGCGCGCAGCCGCGCCAGCAGGCGGTCAAGGTCCCGTTCGGCGGTGGCGTTCATCAGCCCGCGGGTGACAATGCGCACCGGCCCCTCGAAGCGCGAGAATTGCGGGATCGGCCGGCCGCTTTCCATCTGGAAACCCAGTTCCAGCAGATCCTCTACCATGTCGGCATTGGGCCGGGTCGGCGGCAGCGGGTTCGGCTGGCCCGGGTCAAAGACCGGCATCGGCGCCGTGGGGCCGGTCATCCCGTCCTGCAGGCGCTGGGCATCGGGCATCGGTGCACAAGCGCCAAGCGCCGCGGAAACGACCACGGCGATGGCCGCCAGGTGCCGCGCGCTGGTCATGCCGCCTGCCGCGCGGTCATGGCCGACAGCGCGGCGTCGAAATCATCGAGCCCGCCATTCGGCGCCTCGGACAGCGCGCGGCGCCAGGCGCGTGCACCGGGCTGGCCGGCGAAAAGGCCCAGCATGTGCCGCACCACGCCGATCAGCCGCCCGCCCCGCGCCAGATGCGCGGCGATCACCGGGCGCATGGCCCGCGCAATGGCCACCGGGTCGCCCTGCGGCGCGGTGGCGTCGTCAAAGACGCGCCGGTCGGCGCAGGCGAGTATCCGCATCGGCGTATGATAGGCCGCGCGACCGATCATCACGCCGTCAAAACCCCGTTCCAGCATGGCCTCTGCCGCCTCCAGACTGTCGATGCCGCCATTTACGCTGATGTGCAGCTTAGGGAACTCCGCCTTCATCGACAACGCAAGATCATGGTCCAGCGGCGGAATCTCGCGGTTGTCCTTTGGCGAGAGGCCCTGCAGCCAGGCCTTGCGCGCATGGATGATCACCCGGCGCGCCCCGGCCGCGCCCACCGCCTGCAGCAGTTCCGGCAGCGCCTGCGCCGGGTCCTGGTCATCGACGCCGATACGGCATTTCACGGTGATCTCGGCATGCGGCGCGGCGGCGGCCATCGCCGCGACACAGTCGCCGACCAGCGCCGGGTTCTTCATCAGCACGGCCCCGAAACAGCCCGATTGCACCCGATCGGACGGGCAGCCGACATTGAGGTTGATCTCGCCATAGCCCGCGTCCTGGCCCATCCGCGCCGCCTGCGCCAGCTCGCCGGGGTCGGATCCGCCCACTTGCAATGCCAGCGGATGTTCCTGCGGGCTGTGCTCCAGCAGATGTCGCGCGCCCCCCCGCACCAGCGCGGCAGAGGTCACCATTTCGGTATAGAGCAGCGCATGGCGAGAGATCAGCCGGTGAAACTGCCGACAGTTGCTGTCGGTCCAGTCCATCATCGGCGCAACGCTCAGCCGGGCAGCCCGGGCAAGGCTGATGCGACGGACCTCTGATGGTGGTCTCTGGATCAATTGCTCGTCCTGCGTTTCGTCCATCAGGCGCCCGGCGCGCCCGGCTCTTGGGTATCGGCTGTTGCGGGGGGTGTCTGGCGCAGCCGCGTCAGCTGCATTTCGAATGCCCGCAGGCGCGGCAGGTCATGCAGCCCTCGATCATCACCAACTCATAGGCGCCGCAGGCCGGGCAGGCCGCGCCGCGCGGGGTCTCGCCCACCGCCATGCGCGCGGCTTCAGGGTCGGCCTTCAGCCCCAGACCCGCCCCTTCGATGAAGCCGATCTTGACCAGATGCTCCTCGATCACCCCGCCGATGGCCGCGAGGATCGACGGGATATATCGCCCACCCATCCAGGCCCCGCCGCGGGGGTCGAAAACGGCCTTCAACTCCTCCACCACGAAAGACACATCGCCCCCGCGCCGGAACACCGCCGAAATCATCCGCGTCAGCGCCACGGTCCAGGCGTAATGCTCCATGTTCTTGGAATTGATGAACACCTCGAACGGCCGGCGCCGCCCGGCGACCACCACATCGTTGATGGTGATGTATATCGCGTGTTCGCTGACCGGCCATTTCAGCTTGTAGGTCTGCCCCTCCAGCGCCGCGGGCCGGTCCAGCGGTTCGGACAGATAGACCACCTCGCCGCCTTCGGCCGCGACGGGTTCCGGCGTGGCGGGAGCATCGGCCGTGACCGACAGGACAGAGCCCGTGACCGCGTTGGGCCGATAGGTGGTGCAGCCCTTGCAGCCCGTCTCCCAGGCGGTGAGGTAGACATCCTTGAAGGCGTCGAAGCCGATCTCCTCGGGGACGTTGATGGTCTTGGAGATCGAGCTGTCCACCCATTCCTGCGCAGCGGCCTGCATGCGCAGATGGTCGGCGGGCGTCAGGGTCTGGGCGGTGACGAAGGCATCGGGCAGCGGCGCATCGCCCTGCAGGCGGCGCCATTCGGCCAGCGCATGATCCTGCACCAGTTCCTCGCGCCGCGAGCCGTCCGGCATCAGCACCTTGCGCGTGTAGCTGAGGGCGAAGACCGGCTCGATCCCGGAAGAGACATTGCCGGCGTAAAGGCTGATCGTCCCGGTCGGCGCGATGGAGGTCAGAAGCGCGTTGCGGATGCCATGGGTGCGCACCGCCGCGCGCACATCCTCATCCATCGCCGCCATGGTGCCGGAGGCCAGGAAGGCATCGGCATCGAACAGCGGAAAGGCGCCCTTTTCGCGCGCCAGATCGGATGACCCCAGATAGGCCGCCCGCGCAATCGCCCGCATCCAGTCGCCGGTCTGCGCCACAGCGGCGTCCGAGCCATAGCGCAGGCCCAGCATGATCAGGGCATCCGCCAGCCCCGTGACGCCCAGCCCGATGCGCCGCTTGGCCTGCGCCTCTGCCGCCTGCTGGGGCAGCGGAAAGCGGCTGGCGTCCACCACATTGTCCATCATCCGCACCGAGACGCGCACCAGATCGTCCAGCTCCGCGGCATCGATATGCGCGGCCTCGGTAAAGGGGTCGCGCACCAGCCGGGCCAGGTTGATGCTGCCCAGCAGGCAGGCGCCATAGGGCGGCAGGGGTTGTTCGCCGCAGGGGTTGGTGGCGGCGATGGTCTCGGCATAAGCCAGGTTGTTCATCGCGTTGATACGGTCGATGAAGATGACCCCGGGTTCGGCGTAATCATAGGTCGCGCGCATGATCCGGTTCCACAGATCGCGCGCAGGCAGGGTCCGGTAGACCATGCCGCCAAAGGTCAGATCCCAGCTTTCACCCTCGCGCACGGCCTGCATGAACGGGTCGGTCACCAGCACCGACAGGTTGAACATGCGCAGCCGCGCGGGGTCGCGCTTGGCGTCGATGAACTCCTCGATATCGGGGTGATCGCAGCGCATGGTGGCCATCATCGCGCCCCGGCGCGAGCCCGCCGACATGATGGTGCGGCACATCGCATCCCAGACATCCATGAAGGACAAGGGGCCGGATGCGTCGGCCGCAACCCCCGCCACCGGCGCGCCTTTCGGCCTGATGGTGCTGAAGTCATACCCGATCCCGCCGCCCTGCTGCATGGTCAGCGCGGCCTCTTTCAGCGCCTGAAAGATGCCTTCCATGCTGTCGTCGATGGTGCCCATGACGAAACAGTTGAACAGCGTCACCGACCGGTCGGTGCCGGCGCCGGCCAGAATGCGGCCCGCAGGCAGGAAGCGGAAATCGCGCAGCGCGTCGTGAAAGCGGTCTTCCCACAGCGCGGGCTCGGCCTCGACCGCGGCCAGCGCGCGGGCGACCCGGCGCCAGCTGTCGTCCACGGTGGCGTCGATGGGCGCCCCGCCCGGGGCCTTCAGGCGGTATTTCATGTCCCAGATCTGCTCGGCAATCGGGGCGGCGAAAGGAGTCATGCGTGGCGCCTGCGCTGTACGGGGGTCAGGTGCCAAGGATAGGCCGCCCCCCGCCCGCGGTCAACGCGCCGCGCGCGGCCTGTCAGCCAAACCGGTTCGGCCCCGGATCACCCTGCGTGCAGGTAAAGGCGATCAGCATGATGAGATAGCCAATCACCGCCAGCACATACAGGCCCAGAACCACAAATGCCGCCGCGCTTACGCCGGTGGCGAAGCCCATGGCCACGATCACCCCCCCGATGAGGGCCACGATAAAGAACCCGCCCCACCACCAACCCGACCGGTCGGTATCGTGCAAACGCCGCCACGTTACCGCCAGAGAAGGCAGAATCGTGCCCAGCGTCGCAAGCGTGTTCAGCGGGCTGAAATCTGTCATGTCGGTCGCGCCGAAGACAATCATGTCGACAAGTGCCGTTGCCATGCCCAGCAGGAACAGGAACAGCACGAAGAACCAGTATTCCGAGCGGCTGGCCCGGCCGGAGAAGCCGACATATTTCTGAAAGCAGACGGTGATCGCCTCGCCGAAACCGCGGCTTGGCGCGTGGATATACAGCCCGTCCGGCCCGGTGGTGCCGCGCCCCTGCTCCCCGCCACGGTCGCCCGCGCCGGTGCGG
>SKHK01000197.1 GCA_007117005.1 Paracoccaceae bacterium | reverse complement strand
GCAGGGTCTCTGGCAGGGTCTCTGGCAGGGCCGCGGCCGGGTTGCCATGCCCCAGCGCCGCCAGCACGGCGCGGCGGCTTTCCACCGGCGCCTCTTGCCATTGGCCCGCGCCGTCACGATAGGCCCAGGTCAGACCGGCCGCCCGGCAGGCCGCGTCAAGGTCATTGTCTGACATTGGCGGAAAGCTGTCAGACATTTCAGCCCGGCCCGCTTTCCAGCACCAGCGCCGAGACCGAATGCGCCGCCACGGTCAGCCGGCCCGCCGCAAACCGTTCCGGGTCAGCCAAAGGCATCGCCGTGTCGATGCGGCGTGACCAGATCTGCCCCGCGGGCGTCGGCGGCAGGGTCACGTCCAAAGCGGGGCCGGCATTGAAGACAAGGAACAGCGCATATTCCAGATCGTCGTAGGCCGGCGTGCCCGAGGCCGTGCGCATTTCCACGCATAGCCAGCTCAGCGCCGGGTCCTCCCAGTCCGCAGGCGTCATGCGTCGCCCCTCGGCATGCCACCACAGCACATCGGCCTTTCCATCGGCCTCTCGCGCGCGGGCATGCAGGAAACGCTTTTGCCGCAGGATGGGGTGGTTGCGGCGAAACCGGATCAGCCGGCGGGTGAAGGCCAGCATCTCGGCATCCCCCTTTTCCCAGTCGATCCAGGTGAGGTCGTTGTCCTGGCAATAGGCGTTGTTGTTGCCCTGCTGGGTATGGCCGATCTCGTCGCCGGCCAGCAGCATCGGCGTGCCCTGTGACAGCATGAGCGTCGCCATCAGGTTGCGCCGCCGCTGCGCGCGCGCGCTGATGATCCGGGGGGCATCGGTGGGCCCTTCGTGGCCCATGTTGTCGGCGTAGTTGCCGGAATGGCCGTCGCGGTTGTCCTCGCCATTGGCGTCGTTGTGCTTTTGCGCATAGCTGACCAGATCCATCAGGGTGAACCCGTCATGGGCGGTGATGAAATTCACCGAGGACGTGGCCGCCCGCCCCGAATGGTCGAACTGGATGGCCGAGCCGGTGATGCGCGCCGCCAGTTCCGGCACCGGGCGGTCATCGCGGCGCCAGAAGCGGCGCACGCCGTCGCGGAACTTGTCGTTCCATTCCATGAAGGGATGCGGATAGGCGCCCAGCTGATAGCCGCCGGGGCCGATATCCCAGGGCTCGGCGATCAGCTTCACGCGGTTCAGCACCGGGTCTTGCCGGATGGCGGCGAAAAAGGCGGAATTGGGCTGAAAGCCGTCATCATCGCGCGCGAGCGTCGAGGCGAGGTCGAAGCGGAAGCCATCGACATGCATGACCTCGACCCAGTAGCGCAGGCTGTCCATCACCATGCGCAGCACCATCGGGTGGTTCAGGTTCAGCGTGTTGCCGCAGCCGGTGTCGTTGATGTAGTGGCGCATGTCCGGCGCCAGCCGGTAATAGCTGCGGTTGTCGATGCCGCGGAAAGACAGCGTGGGGCCCAGTTCGTTGCCCTCGCCCGTGTGGTTGTAGACGACATCCAGAATGACCTCGATCCCGGCGGCGTGCAGACGGGCGACCATGTGCTGGAATTCGGCCAGCTGCCCGTTCACCAGATAGCGCGGGTCCGGCGCGAAAAAGCCGATCGACTGATAACCCCAGTAATTCGTCAGCTTCTTTTCCACCAGCCAGCGATCATTGATGAAGGCATGAACGGGCAGCAGCTCGACCGCGGTGATGCCCAGGCCCAGCAGGTGATCGATCATCCGGTCAGAGGCCAGCGCCAGAAAACGGCCCGGATGCGGGACATCGGCAAGCCGGGTCAGGCCCTTGACATGGGCCTCGTAGATCACGCTTTCGCTGGGCGGGATCACCGGCGGGCGGTCATTGCCCCAGAAGAAGCTGGGGTCCTCGACCACACATTTCGGCATGAAACGCGCCGAGTCGCGGGTGGAAAGGGTCAGGTCCAGCGTCTTGGCGGCGGGGTTGTAGCCAAACAGCGCGTCCGACCAGCGCGGATGGCCGGTCAGGCGCTTTGCATAGGGGTCCAGCAGCAGCTTGTGCGGGTTGAAGCGGTGCCCTTCTTCCGGCGCATGCGGGCCATGGACACGATAGCCGTAAAGCTGGCCCGGCATCAGCCCCGGCACCCGGCCGTGCCAGACCCAGCCGCTGCGTTCGGGCAGCGTCAGGCGCTGCGTCTCGCGCTGGCCATCGGGGGTGAAAAGGCACAGCTCCACCGCCGTGGCATGTTCGGAAAACAGCGCGAAATTCACGCCATCGCCGTCGAATGTGGCGCCGATCCGGTCATGCCGGCCGCGTTCGATGGTCAGGGTCATGGGGTTGCGGCCTTGCGGGTATCGGCAAGGGCTGCGTAAAGCGCGCCGTAGCGCGGGGCACTGGTCTGCCAGCCGACGGGATGGTTCATCGCATTTGTCTGCATCCGGGCAAAGGCGGTCGGTTCGGCGTGCAGCGCGCACAGCCGGTGCAGCGCATGGGCCAGGGCCGGGGCGCTGTCAGGGTCATGGACGATGCCGGTTGCCACGCCCGCGGTCAGGGCGGCGGCATTGGCATGGATCACGGTATCGGCCAGCCCGCCGGTGCGTGCCACCACCGGCAGCGCCCCGTAGCGCAGCGCGTATAGCTGGGTCAGGCCGCAGGGCTCGAACCGGGATGGCACCAGCACGGCGTCGGCGCCGGCATACATGCGGTGGCTCAGCCCCTCGTCATAGCCGATGCGCACGCCCAAGCGGCCGGGATGGGCGGCGGCGGCGGCCAGAAAGGCATTCTCCAGCCCCCGGTCGCCAGAGCCCAGCACCGCCAGCCGCCCGCCGGCATCAAGATAGCCGGGCAGGGTTTCAAGCAGCAGGTCCAGCCCCTTTTGCGCCGACAGGCGCGAGACCACCACCGCCAGCGGGCCCGCCCCATCCGTCAGGCCGAAATCGGCCAGAAGGCGCGCGCGGTTGGGCGCCTTGCCGGCGGGGCTGTCGAAGGGAGTGATGGCCGGGTCGGTGGCGGGGTTCCACAGGTCGGTGTCGATACCGTTCAGGATGCCGTGCAGAGCGCCCGCGCGGGCCTGCAGCACCCCCTCCAGCCCCATGCCGAAGGCCGGGGTCAGCACCTCGCGTGCATAGCCGGGGCTGACGGTGGCGATGGCCTGCGCCCCGGTCAGCCCGGCCTTGAGCGCCGAGATATGGCCGTAATATTCGAACCCGTCCATGTCGAATCCGGCGGCGGGCAGGGACAGGGCCGCGCGCCGGTTGGCCGCGGTCAGGCCGTGAAAGGCGATGTTGTGGATGCTGAACAGGCAGGGCTGCGCGGCGCCCAGCACGCGCATGTACCAGGGCACGAACCCGGCCTGCCAGTCATGCAGATGCAGCACATCCGGGCGCCAGAGCGCCGCCGCGCCCTTTGCGTCTTCCTGCTGAACCCCGCGCCGCGCCAGATAGGCCGCCGTCAGGCACAGCGCGGCGAAGCGGCGGTCGTTGTCTGGCCAGTCCTGCCCCTCTGGCGTCAGATAGGGGGTGCCGGGGCGGTCGAAAAGCGTCGGCGCGTCCAGCACCAGCAGGTCCAGCGCACCGACCCGGGCCGAACGCACCGTCGCCGGCACGCCCAGCACGTCATCCAGCGCCATCACGTGGCGCGCCTTGCCCAGCGCCGCTATGACCGGCCGGTAGCCCGGGATCAGCGTGCGCAGATGCCAGCCCAGCGGGGCCATCGCCGCGGGCAGGGCGCCCACCACATCGGCCAGCCCGCCGGTCTTGACCAGCGGCGCGCATTCAGAGGCCACGGCCAGCACGCTGCGCGGGCGCCTTGCCTCGGTCTCGGCTGTGGCTGGCGCAGAGGCGTCCTGTGCAGCGTGGACCGCAGCAGTGGGCGCCTGTGCAGATGGGGCCTGCGCAGGGGCTGACCGGGTGCGGGCGCCGGTGGGGTTCATGCCGCACCCGCCCGGCGGTCCAGCATCGCCTGGGTGATCAGCGTCACGCCCCCTTCGGACACCCGGAACCAGCGCTTGTCTTCCTCCGGGTCCTCGCCGACCACCAGCCCTTCGGGCACCGTCGCGCCGCGATCCACGATCACGCGCCGCAGTCTGGCATGGCGCCGGATAACTGCCTGCGGCAGGATCACGGCCTGATCCAGCACCGAATAGGAATTGCTGTGCACCCCGGTGAACAGCAGCGAATTGCGCACCTCTGTGCCAGAGATGATGCAGCCCCCCGCCACCATCGAGGACACCGCCTGCCCGCGGCGGTTTTCTTCGTCATGTATGAACTTGGCCGGCGGCACGACCTCGGAATAGGTCCAGATCGGCCAGTTGCGGTCCCACAGGTCCAGTTCAGGGTCAAAGCCTGTCAGGTCGATATTGGCCTGCCAGAACGCGTCCAGCGTGCCCACATCGCGCCAATAGGCCGGCGCGGCCGGGTGATGGCGCACGCAGCTTTGTTCGAACCGATGCGCCACGGCCTTGCCGTTGCGCACCACCAGCGGGATGATATCGGCGCCGAAATCCCGGCTGGAGGCCGGGTCGGCGGCATCATCATGCAGAAGCTGGCGCAGGAATTTCCAGCGGAAGACATAGATCCCCATCGAGGCCAGCGCGCGGGCGGGGTCATCGGGCGTGGCAGGCGGGTCGGCCGGTTTTTCCACGAAATCGGTGATCCGCCCGGCATGGTCGGTGGCCATGACGCCAAAGCCCGAGGCCTGATCGCGCGGCACGGTCAGGCAGCCCACGGTGACATCGGCGCCGCTTTCCGCATGCTCGCGCAGCATCACCTCGTAATCCATCTTGTATATGTGATCGCCCGCCAGGATCACGACATAGTCGATGTCGTAGCTGTCGACGATATCGATGTTCTGATAGACGGCATCGGCCGTGCCCTGATACCAATGCTGATCGTTGACGCGCTGGCTGGCGGGCAGGATATCCAGATATTCGTTGCGTTCGGGGCGAAAGAAATTCCAGCCCCGCTGGCAATGGCGGATCAGCGAATGGGCCTTGTACTGCGTGGCGATGGCCATCTTGCGGATGCCGGAATTCAGCGCGTTCGACAGCGCGAAATCGATGATCCGGGTCTTGCCGCCGAAATAGACCGCGGGCTTGGCGCGGTTGTCGGTCAGTTCGCGCAGGCGGGACCCACGCCCGCCCGCCAGCACAAAGGCCATCGCGCGCGCGCTTAGCCGCCCGGTTGCCACCGCCCCGGGATCACTCATGCGGACCGTCCTGCCTTTTGCGTCAATGCCCCGGCGTCGCCATGCACCCCGGCGCGTGTGCCATCACCCTTCATGGCGAAACCTTGCCCCCAGCCCCGCCGAAACGCAACCGTCATCCGGGCCGTGGCCCATTGCGTCAGTTGCCGGCGCTTTCCATCTTCCGCGTCGCCAGCACGTCTTCCAGCCAGCCCAGCTTCATCTCCGGCACCGAGGCCAGCAGCAGGTCGGTGTAATCGTCAAAGGGTGGTGTCAGCACCTCGGTCTTGGTGCCGTAGCGCTGCACCCGGCCCTGATACATCACCGCGATACTGTCGGCGATGGCGCGCACCGTGGCGATGTCATGGGTGATGAACAGATAGGCCACCTGTTCGCGTTTCTGCAGGTCCAGAAGCAGCTTCAGAATGCCATCGGCCACCAGCGGGTCCAGCGCCGAGGTGACCTCGTCGCAGATGATCAGCTTCGGATCGGCGGCCAGCGCGCGGGCGATGCAGACGCGCTGTTTCTGCCCGCCCGACAGTTCCGCCGGGTAGCGGTCGGCGAAACCCTTGCCCAGTTCGATCGCGTCCAGCAGTTCCTGCACGCGCTCGTCACGCTTGCGCCCGCGCAGGCCGAAATAGAATTCCAGCGGCCGGCCGATGATGGTGCGCACCGTCTGGCGCGGGTTCATCGCCACATCGGCCATCTGATAGATCATCTGGATCTGGCGCAGGTCCTCGCGCGGGCGGTCCTTCAGCGCCGGCGTCAGTTCGCGCCCGTCAAAGCGCACCGTGCCCGCGCGCGGCGGCAAAAGCCCGGTGATGACCCGCGCCACGGTGGATTTGCCGGAACCGGATTCGCCCACCAGCGCCAGCGTCTGGCCCGCGTGCAACTCGACCGAGATATCAGTCAGCACATCGGTGTTCATCGACCCGTAGCGCGCGGTGATCCCGTCCAGCACCATCAGCGGCTGGGGCGAGGGTTTGGCTTCCTCATGGTCGATCTGGCGGACCGAGACCAGGGCGCGTGTATAGTCCTCTCGCGGGGCCTCGATGATCTGCTGCACGGGGCCGTGCTCGACCATCCTGCCATTGCGCAGCACCATGATTTCATCCGAGACCTGCGCCACAACGGCCAGGTCATGGGTGATGTAAAGCGCCGCGACGCCGGTTTCCCGGATGGCGTTCTTGATTGCCGCCAGCACGTCGATCTGCGTGGTCACATCCAGCGCCGTGGTGGGTTCGTCAAAGATCACCAGATCGGGCTTCGGGCACAGCGCCATGGCGGTCATCGCGCGCTGCAACTGCCCGCCGGAAACCTGATGCGGGTAGCGGCGGCCAAAGGTTTCGGGGTCAGGCAGCTTCAGCACGCGGAACAGTTCCACCGCGCGGGCCTTTGCCTCACGCTCGCTCATCAGCCCATGGATCAGCGTGGCCTCGGTCACCTGATCCATGATCCGCCGCGCGGGGTTGAAGGCGGCGGCGGCGGATTGGGCGACATAGGTCACTTCCTCGCCGCGCAGACGGCGCAGGTCGCGCGGGCCAGAGGTGCGGATATCGCGCCCGTTCAGCATGATCCGCCCGCCCGCCAGCCGGATGCCGCCGCGCCCGTAGGCCAGCGCGGCCAGCCCGATGGTCGATTTCCCCGCGCCGGATTCGCCGATCAGCCCCAGCACCTTGCCGCGCGCCAGCGTGAACGACACGTCATCGACGATCACCGCGTCGCGGGGGGGCTCTCCGGGCTCGTATATCGTGGCCTCGATGCGCAGGCCCTGCACATCCAGCAGCGGCGTGCCCTCTGGCGCTTTGTCGCGTGACCTAGACACCGCGCCCTCCTTTCAGACTGGTGGTTCGGTTCAGCATCCAGTCCGCCACCAGATTGACCGAGATCGACAGCGTGACGATGGCAAAGGCCGGGACCAGCGCGGCGGGGATGCCCCAGACGATGCCTTCGCGGTTGTCGCGCACGATCCCGCCCCAGTCGGCCAGCGGCGGCTGCACGCCCAGCCCCAGGAAAGAGAGGGTAGAGATGAAGAGGATCGCGAAGATGAAGCGCAGGCCCAGTTCGGCGACCAGCGGCGACAGCGCGTTGGGCAGGATCTCGCGGAAAATCACCCAGCGCTGGCCCTCGCCGCGCAGGCGCGCGGCCTCGACATAATCCATCACGTTGATATCCACCGCCACCGCGCGCGACAGACGAAAGACGCGGGTCGAGTCCAGCAGCCCGATGACCAGAATCAGGATAGGAATGGTCACCGGCATGACCGACAGCACCACCAGCGCAAAGATCAGCGTGGGGATGGACATGACCAGATCATTGGCGCGCGCCATGACCTGATCCACCCAGCCGCCATAGACGGCAGCGGTGAAGCCCAGCACCGCGCCCAGCGTGAAGGACAGCGCCGTGGCGGCCGAGGCCACGAAGATGGTGGTGCGCCCGCCGTAGATCATGCGCGTCAGCAGGTCGCGCCCCAGATTGTCGGTGCCCAGCCAGTGTTCGCGCGAGGCCGGTTCCCACAGGTCGCCGACGATCTGGGTGGGGCTGTAGGGCGCGATCCAGGGCGCGAAGATCGCGGCCAGAAAGAACAGCGCCGTGACGAACAGGCCGATGGCGGCGGAAATCGGAACGCCCTTCATTTCGGATGCCTCAGCCGCGGGTTGGTCAGGATGGACACCAGATCGGCCACCAGGTTCAGCCCGATATAGACGGCGGCAAAGATCAGCCCGCAGGCCTGCACCACCGCCACATCACGGCGCGCCACATGGTCCACCAGGTACTGACCCATGCCGGGATAGACGAAGACCACCTCGATCACCACGACACCGACCACCAGATAGGCCAGGTTCAGCATCACCACATTGATGATGGGCGCGATGGAATTGGGCATGGCGTGGCGAAAGATCAACGTCAGCTTGCGCAGGCCCTTCAGTTCCGCGGTCTCTATATAGGCCGATTGCATGACATTCAGGATCGCCGCGCGGGTCATCCGCATCATATGCGCCAGTACCACCAGCGTCAGCACCATCGCCGGCAGGGCCACGGCGTACAGCTTCTGCCCGAAACTCATGCCGCCATGGATGCTGGAGACCGAGGGAAACCAGCCCAGCTGCACGGCAAAGACGAACATGATGATGTAGCCCAGCAGGAATTCCGGCAGCGAGATCGCGGTCAGCGTGATGCCGGAAATCAGCCGGTCCGGCCAGCGGTTCTGATAGCGCACGGCCAGCAGGCCCAGGAAGATCGCCAGCGGCACGGCAAAGGCGGCGGCGACCGAGGCCAGGAACATGGTGTTGCCCAGACGCTGGCCGATGGCCGTGGCGATGTCACGCCGGTTCGAAAGTGCGACGCCAAAATCACCCTGCAAGGCATTGAAAAGCCATTCAAAATACCGGGTGATGGCGGGCCGATCCAGGCCCATCTCCCGGCGCAGGTTTTCCACCGCCTGTTCGGTGGCGCCCTGGCCCAGAATGACGCGGGCCACATCGCCGGGCAGGATTTCGGTGCCCACGAAAATGAGCACCGAAACCGCCAGCAGCAGCAGCAGGCTCAGCGCGATGCGCTGAACCAGCAAGACAGCGATGGGATGCATCAGCCGGCCCAACCTGCCGTCAGGCCTGCCACATCAGCACCGGTGCAAAGCCGTTCATCATCTCGCCATTGGGGTTTTCCACCCAGCCGGCGATCTGGTCGTTCTGCGCATCCAGGAAGTCGTTGAACATCGGCGCGATCAGCCCGCCTTCGTCGCGCACCATCATGCCCATTTCCGAATACATCTCGGTGCGCAGGGCCACGTCCAGTTCGCCCCGCGCCTGGATCAGCAGGCGGTCGAAATCCTCGTTGAAGAAGCGCGTGTCGTTCCAGTCGGCGCCGGAATAATAGGCGGTGGAATACATCTGATCCTGCACCGCGCGCCCGCCCCAGTAGCTGGCGGAGAAGGGCTGCACGTTCCAGACCTCGGACCAGTAGCCATCGCCCGGCTCGCGCCGGATCTCGATGGGGATGCCGGCCTGCGCAGCGGTTTCCTGGAACAGCTGCGCCGCGTCGACGGCACCCGGGAACGCCACGTCCGACGTACGCAGCACGATGGGCGAGCCGTCATGACCGGAGCGTTCGTAATGGTGCCGCGCACGGTCCAGGTCGAATTCCCTCTGCGGGATCGAGGCGTCGAACAGCGGATAGGCCTCGTTGATCGGCGTGTCGTTGCCGATGCTGCCGAAGCCGCGCAGGATGCGGTCCAGCATGTCCTCGCGGTCGATGGCGTATTTCAGAGCCAGGCGCAATTCGTTGTTGTCAAAGGGCGCGGTGTTGCAATGCATGATGAACACGTAATGGCCCTTGCCGGCGGTCGAATGCACCGTGATGTTCGGCGCGCGCGAAACCAGACCGGCGGTGCGCGGCTCCACCCGGTTGATCAGCTGCACCTGGCCCGATTGCAGCGCCGAGGTCCGCGCCGTGCCATCGTTGATCACCAGAATCTCGACCGAGTTGAAATGGCCGACCGAATCATCCCAGTAGCCGTCGAACCTTTCCAGCACGTGACGCACGCCCGGCTGATCCTCGACCCAGCGATAGGCGCCGGAAAAGACCGTGCCGGCGGGATCGTCGATGCCGCCATTGGGCTGGATCACCAGGTGGTAATCGGCCAGCAGGTAGGGAAGGTCGGCATTCGGCGTGTCGGTTTCCAGCACCACGCTGTCGCCCTGAACGCTTATGCCGGTGATCCCGCGCATGATGCCCAGCGCGCCGGACTGGCTTTCCTCGTCCGAATGGCGGCGCAGGGTCTGGGCCACATCCTCGGGCGTCACCGGCTCGCCGTTATGGAACTCGACGCCTGACCGGATCCGGAAGGTCCAGGTCCGGGCATCGGGCGAGGCGCTCCATTCCTCGGCGATGCGCCCGTCCAGCGTGCCGTCGGGGTTCACGTTCACCATCGTGTCGCCGCAGGCACGCAGATACATGTAGGGCACCTGGCTGGCGGCCAGCGCCGGGTCCAGGCTGTTGGTGCTTTCGCCGCCCTGCAGGCCCACCGTCAGATGCCCGCCGCGGCGCGGCCCTTCGGCACGCACGGCCGTGGCCAACATCGTGTTCGCCATGGCCCCGCTGACACCCAGCGCGGCGGCGCGGCCCATGAAGGCGCGGCGGTCCAGGCTGCCGCGCGCGGCGCGGGTCAGCAGATAGCGGAATTGATCGTTCATGGCGTTCTCCCTGTTGGTTCGCCCCGGCTGGCGCCAGCATCGGGCCTGTCGCCCCGCGCCGCTGCTGCCGGATTTTCTCGAATGCCCAATCAATAACCCCCGCGCGCCCCGCATTGCAACGCTGTTTGTGTAACACTTGCGCAACGACCGGGCTGCGGTGGGGCGCAGCGGCGTCATTTCCTTTCGCGCGCGGATCGCGTCTTTTCATCGCGGCCGGAATGCCTATGCTGTGGCGAAAGGAGTGGGTGACGATGGCGCACGGGATCGACTACGGCAATCTGATGCATGGCGCGATGCGCGGCCTGATCCGCGATGTTCTGGCCGGGGTGCAGGCCCGTGGCCTGCCGGGTGAGCATCATTTCTTCATCACGCTGAACACGCGCCACCCGGATATCGCCATGGCCGACTGGCTGCGTGACCGCTACCCAGAAGAGATCACCATCGTGATCCAGAACTGGTTCGAGAACCTGGCGGTCGATGATGACGGATTCGCCATCACGCTGAATTTCGGCAACCAGCCGGAACCGCTGTACGTGCCCTTCGATGCCATCTCCACCTTTGTCGATCCGTCGGTCGAATTCGGCCTGAAATTCGAGACCCATGTCAGTGAGGATGATGAAGAAGACGATCTCGATGATCTGGATGACGAGGCGCCGATGGAAGAGGCCGAAACCGAGCCGCGCAAGCCGGGCGAGGTGGTCAGCCTGGACCAGTTCCGGAAATAGGGTGCCGTGACGGGCGCGGGCTGCGGTGGTGCCGAAACCGGCAAGGGGGCAGGGCGATGAGCAAGAGCCTGGCACGGGTTGCCGCGGCGCTGGACGCGGCGGGGCTGGACGCGCAGATCATCGAACCCGGCCCCTCGCGCACCGCCGAAGAAGCAGCGGCAGCCTGTGGCTGCGCGCTTGACCAGATCGTCAAGTCGTTGATTTTCTTGGGTGAAAGCGGGCGGCTTTACCTGTTCCTGACCGCTGGCGGCAACCGGCTGGACGCCGCGCTTGCCGGCGCGCTGGCGGGCGAGGCGCTGTCGCGCGCCGATGCCGACCAGGTCCGGCGCGAAACCGGCTTTGCCATCGGTGGCGTCGCCCCCCTGGGCCATCTGAACGCGCCTGAAATCCTGGCCGATCCGCGGCTGCTGGAGTTCGACCGGGTTTTTGCCGCCGCGGGCACCCCGCGCCATGTCTTTGCCGCCGACCCTCGCGCGCTGATCGCCGCCTGCGGCGCGCGGCTTGGCGATTTCACCGCGGTGCCGGTGCCATGACCGCGCTGCCGGACCCCCATTACCAGCCGGAATTCTATCACGCGCTGGTCGTCAAGCGGGCACTGTCCTGGGTGGTCGATCTGGTCATCACGCTGGCGCTGGTCCTGGTCGTGCTGGCGCTGACGGTGTTTCTGGGCGTTTTCATCTTGCCGATCCTGTGGTTTGCGGTCTCGGTCGCCTATCGCTGGGTGATGCTGAGCCGCTACGCCGCGACGGCCGGCATGATGCTGGCCGGCATCACGCTGCGCCATCTGGACGGGCGCGCGCCCGAACCCGCGACCTGCCTGTTTCACGCCGCGATCTTTTCGGCCAGCATGGGCTTCGTGCTGCCGCAGATCGCCTCGGTCGCGCTGATGCTGGTCACGCCCTACCGGCAGGGGCTGAACGACGTGATCCTGGGCACCACCATGATCAACCGCTGGCTGGAGGACTGAGCGCCGCGCCTCAAGCCGCCTGCGCAGCCTCCCAGCGCGACAGGATCATCCGCGCTGTCATCAGGTCCAGATGCGCGCCGCCGCCATTCTTGAACAGCGTGATCTCATGGTCCGATTGCCGGCCCGCGTTTCCTGCTACCATGTCGTGGAAATCGCCCAGGATATCGGCCTCGGTGATGACGCCCGCGCGCAGCGGGATCTCGATCTCGCCGATATGGCCGATGGTGGTGGCGCGGCTGTCCACGAAAATCCGCGCGCGCCGCAGGGCGGTGTCGTCGGCCTCGCGCATCTCCGGGGTGAAGGCGCCGATCAGGTCCAGATGCTGGCCCGGTTGCAGCCAGTCGCCCCGGATCAGCGGTTCGCGCGCCATGGTACTGGTGGCGATGATCTCGGCCGCGCGCACCGCCGTTTCCAGATCATCGGCTACCGCCACGCCCGGATAGCGCGCCGCCAGCGCCTGCGCGGCCGCGCCCCGGCGCGCCCAGACCGTCACCTCCAGCCCCTCTATCAGCGCGCCATAGGCCTCGATCAGCGAGGCCGCGACGGTGCCCGCCCCCACGATCAAGAGCCGCCGCGCGTCCTTTCGCGCCAGCAGCCGCGCGCCCAGCAGCGAATCGCCCGCCGTCTTCCATTTCGTCACCAGCGCGTTGTCGATCACCGCGCGCGGCGCGCCGGTCGAATCGTCAAAGACCACCATCGCGCCTTGCACCGAGGCCCGCCCCGCGGCCGGGTTGCCGGGAAAGACCGTGACCGATTTCACCCCCACGCCCAGCCCGTCGATCCAGGCCGCGCGGGACAGAAGCCGATCCTCGCCGCGCGCCAGCAGCACATCGCGCAGATCGGCGGCCGGACGGCGGTGCCCGTCGATCATCGCATCCGTCAGGGCGATCCAGTCCATCAGCGGGTCGCATTCGGCAACGGTCAGGTAGGGCAGGCTGGGCATCTGTGACTCCTTTTGCCGGCGCGCACTGGTGCGCCCCGCGAGGGGGCAGGGTGCGGGCTGCATGAGGGGGTGTCAACGCCTGTCGGCGGCTGGACGCAGGCGTCCTTCCCGCTAGGTTCGGTTTGGAAAGGAAATCAGAAATGCATGTTCTCATTATCGGTGCCTCGGGTGGGATCGGGGCAGCCCTGGCAACGACGGCCGAGGCGCGCGGCGCGCGGGTCACGCGCCTGTCGCGCAGCGCCGACGGGCTGGACGTGACCGTCGAGGCCAGCGTCGCGCATCATCTGGGCGCGCTGGAGGGGCCGTTCGACGCGATCATCCTGGCCACCGGCGCGTTGGAGATCGACGGGCAGGGGCCCGAGAAATCGCTCAGCGCGCTGCAGGGGCCGACCCTGGCCGCGCAATTCGCGCTCAACGCCATCGGCCCGGCGCTGGTCCTGAAACACGCGGTGCGTCTGCTGCCGCGGCAGGGCAGGGCGGTCTTTGCGGCGCTGTCGGCGCGCGTGGGGTCGATCGGCGACAACCGTGCGGGGGGCTGGTACGGCTACCGCGCGGCCAAGGCGGCACTGAACCAGATCCTGCACGGCGCCGCCATCGAACTGGGCCGGTCGCACCGGGACCTGATCTGCGTGGCGCTGCATCCCGGCACGGTGGAAAGCGCGCTTACCCGGAAATACCTGGGCCGCCACCCGGCCGTACCCCCGGCACAGGCCGCGGCGAATCTGTGGTCGGTCATCGACGGGCTGGAGCCCGCGCAATCGGGTGGGTTCTATGACTGGGCGGGCAAGGAGATTGCGTGGTGAGCCGGCGCAACGGGCGGCTGATTCTGGTGCTGGGCGACCAGTTGACCATGGACGCCGGCGCGCTGGCCCGCGCCGATGCCGAACGCGACACCGTGGTGATGGCCGAGGTCGCCGACGAGACCGGCTATGTGCCCCATCACCCGCAAAAGATCGTTCTGGTCCTGTCGGCGATGCGCAAATTCGCCGCGGCGCTGCGCGAGAAGGGCTGGCAGGTGGCGTATACGCGCCTTGATGACACAGACAACACCGGCTCGATCACCGGCGAACTGATCCGCCGGGCCGAAGAGACGGGCGCGCGATCGGTGATTGCGACCCAGCCCGGCGAATGGCGGCTGCGCGAGGCGCTGGACGGCTTGCCCTTGCCCGTCACCGTGCTGCCCGATGACCGCTTCCTGTGCCCGCCCGCGGTGTTCCGGGATTGGGCGAAGGGGCGCAAGGTCATGCGGATGGAGCATTTCTACCGCCTCATGCGCCGCCGCACCGGCTATCTGATGGAGGGCGAGGACCCGGTCGGCGGCAAGTGGAACTACGATCATGACAATCGCAAACCCGCGCAGGATGATCTGCTGCGCGAAAAGCCCATGCAGCATGAACCCGACGACGTGGTGGCCGAGGTCATGGACCTGGTGTCCCGCCGCTTTGCCGATCACTTCGGCGCGGTGGGGGGGTTCAATTTCGCCACCACCCGGCGCGGTGCGCTGGCCGTTCTTCGGCATTTCGTGAAATATCATCTGGCCGATTTCGGCCCCTATCAGGATGCGATGCTGACACGCGACCCGTTCCTGCATCATGCGCTGATCGCGCCGTATCTGAACCTCGGCCTGCTGACCCCGGCCGAGGTTTGCGATGCGGTACAAGAGGCGTTTCTTGCAGGCGACATTCCCGTCAATTCGGCCGAGGGGTTTATCCGGCAGATCATCGGTTGGCGCGAATTCGTGCGGGGCATCTATGATCACCACGGGCCGGGCTATGCGCAGCAGAATGCGCTGGGCCACGGGCGAAGGCTGCCGGGCTTCTACTGGGGGGCAGAGACGAAGATGGCCTGCGTGGCGGCGGTGGTCGACCAGACCCGCGCGCATGCCTATGCCCATCACATCCAGCGGCTGATGGTGACCGGCAATTTCGCGCTGCTTGCCGGAGTGGACCCGGGGCTGGTGCATGAATGGTATCTGTCGGTCTATGCCGATGCCTATGAATGGGTGGAGGCGCCGAACACGCTGGGCATGTCGCAATTCGCCGAAGGCGGGGTGTTGGGCTCGAAACCCTATGTTTCGTCAGGGGCTTACATCGACCGGATGTCGGATTACTGCCGGGGATGCGCCTATGACGTGAAGGCAAAGACGGGCGAGGGGGCGTGCCCGTTCAATCTGCTTTACTGGCATTTCCTGGACCGGCATCGGGACCGGTTTCAGGGCAATGCGCGCATGGCGCAGATGTATCGCACCTGGGACCGGATGAGCGGGGAGCGCCGCGCGACGGTGCTGGCCGAGGCGGCAAGCTGGCTGAAGCGGTTGGACAGCGGCGCGGTCGTTTAGGGATATGCTGAAGCTTTCGTCTGTCGAGGCGCCTTGGGGGTGGCGTTCACGTCCAAGCGCGATGCGCCCGGCTGGGGCCGGCGAGCAAGCGCCTTGATGCAAGGCGCTTGCAAATCGATTGTTTCAATCGATTTGGGCCGCGCGCGGGGAGCCGGGGGCAGGGTGCGTGATCCTGCCCGGGGGCAACACGTCCGGAAATCTTTGATGCGGTGTTCTGCTGCAGGGGGGGGCGGCGGATGGTTGTGGACCAAACGCAAGCCGCAGCTTCCGTTCGACGTTAAAATGCCGATGCGAATGGAAAAGGGGCGAGGCCGCGCGGCCTCGCCCCTTTTTTCTTCTGCGCCGGTTCACCACCGGGCGCGCCCGTATCAATCGGCGGTCAGCAGTGGGGGTTTCGAGCCGGAGATGCGTTTCTTCTCGCCCTCTTCGATCTGAAGCTCGATCCGGTCGTCCTTGACCAGAACGCGCACCAGGCCGCCCTTGACCAGCCGGCCGAACAGCAATTCCTCGGCCAGCGGTTTCTTGACATTCTCCTGGATCACCCGCGCCAGCGGGCGGGCGCCCATCTTGTCGTCATAGCCCTTTTCGCCCAGCCAGGCTGCGGCCTCTTGTGTCAGTTCGAAGGTGACGTTGCGGTCCATCAGCTGCGCTTCCAGTTGCAGCACGAATTTCTCGACCACCTGCATGATGATCGACCGGCCCAGCGGCGCGAAGCTGATCACCGCATCCAGACGGTTGCGGAATTCCGGCGTGAAGGTGCGCTCGATCGCCGCAGTATCCTCGCCCTCACGCCGATCACGGCCGAAACCGATGGCCGCCTTGGCCTGCTCGGCCGCGCCCGCGTTCGAGGTCATGATCAGGATCACGTTGCGGAAATCGACCTGCCGGCCGTTATGGTCGGTCAGCTTGCCGTGATCCATGACCTGCAGCAGGATGTTGTAGACATCCGGATGGGCCTTTTCGATCTCGTCGAGCAGCAGCACGCAATGCGGGTGCTGATCCACGCCGTCGGTCAGCAGCCCGCCCTGGTCGAAGCCGACATAGCCCGGCGGCGCGCCGATCAGGCGAGAGACTGCGTGTTTCTCCATGTATTCCGACATGTCGAAGCGCAGCATCTCCACCCCCAGCGTGGCGGCAAGCTGTTTGGCCACTTCTGTCTTGCCGACGCCCGTGGGGCCGGCAAAGAGATAGTTGCCGATCGGTTTCTCCGGCTCGCGCAGTCCGGCGCGGGCCAGCTTGATGGCAGAAGACAGCGCCTCGATCGCCTTGTCCTGACCGAAGACCACGCGTTTGAGCGCCGTTTCCAGATCGCGCAGCACCTCGGCATCGTCCTTGGAGACGTTCTTCGGCGGGATGCGGGCGATCTTGGCGACCACGGCCTCGATCTCCTTGGGGCCGATGGTCTTGCGCCGTTTGGATTCCGCCAGCAGATGCTGCGCCGCGCCGGCCTCGTCGATCACGTCGATGGCCTTGTCCGGCAGCTTGCGGTCGTTGATGTAGCGCGCGGCCAGTTCCACCGCCGACTTGATCGCGTCATTGGTGTAGCGCAGGTCGTGGTGCTTTTCGAAATAGGGCTTCAGACCGGTCAGGATCTTGATCGAATCCTCCACCGTCGGTTCGACCACATCGATCTTCTGGAACCGGCGGGACAGGGCGCGGTCCTTTTCGAAATGCTGGCGGAATTCCTTGTAGGTGGTCGAGCCCATGCAGCGCAGCTTGCCGCCCTGCAGCGCGGGTTTCAGCAGGTTCGAGGCATCCATCGCCCCGCCGGATGTCGCACCCGCGCCGATGACGGTGTGGATTTCGTCGATGAAGAGCACCGCATCGGGGTGTTCTTCCAGCTCCTTCATCACCGCCTTCAGCCGTTCCTCGAAATCACCGCGATAGCGCGTGCCGGCCAGGAGCGCGCCCATGTCCAGCGAATAGATGGTCGAGCCGGACAGGATGTCGGGCGTCTGGCCATCGACGATCTTCTTGGCCAGCCCCTCGGCGATGGCGGTCTTGCCGACGCCGGGATCACCGACCAGGAGCGGGTTGTTCTTGCGCCGGCGGCACAGCACCTGGATGCAGCGCTCGACCTCGGACGCGCGGCCGATCAGTGGGTCCACGTCGCCTTTCTGGGCCTTGGCGTTCAGATCGACGCAGTATTTGGCCAGCGCCGAATCCTTCGGGTCGGTCTTGGTGGTTTCGTTCTCCTCGCGCGCCTCTTCGGCGCCGGCGACGGGGCGCGCCTCGCTGAAATCGGGGTTCTTGGCGACGCCATGGGCGATGAAATTCACCGCGTCATAACGCGTCATGTCCTGTTCCTGCAGGAAATAGGCCGCGTTCGATTCGCGTTCGGCAAAGATGGCGACCAGCACATTGGCGCCCGTCACCTCGTTCCGGCCGGAGCTTTGCACATGGATGGCGGCGCGCTGGATTACCCGCTGGAAAGCGGCGGTCGGCACAGCCTCGGACCCTTCGACACTGGTAACCAGCGTCGCCAGTTCATCGTCGATGAAGGTTTCAAGCGTGCCGCGCAGAGCGTCGAGGTCAACGTTGCAGGCCTGCATCACGCGCCCGGCATCCGGTTCGTCGATCAGCGCAAGCAACAGATGTTCAAGCGTGGCAAGTTCATGCCGGCGCTTGTTGGCCAGGGCAAGCGCCCCATGGATTGCCTGTTCAAGGGTCGATGAAAACGAGGGCACGGCGTTGCTCCTGTGCTTGCGCGGCGGGGTTTCCCCGGGGCCGTGTTGCGTGTTTCGCACCCAACCCGGCGTGGTGCCGGCTTTTCGGGGACGAACAGGGCCCAGCGTGGGCCGATAGTATTAAACTTTGGTTTTGCGGGCGCTGCTTCAAGTCTTTTCTTTTGTCGCCGCATCACAAATGAGCTTGCCACAGGTCCGGACGTCACGAAAGCCTTGTCTTGCCGCGATCTGCTGCGCCGCTGCCGGGTAGTGGACAAAACGCAGGCAAGGCGCTGCCCGATATGCCGGCGGGCGGGCGGGAGAAGCCGCCCATGCCAGCATATCGGGCCGATTGCGTGGCGCGTGCCGGGGCGGGTGCGAAGGCAGGCGCAGGGTCGTCAGGCGTTGTCCTTCTGTTGCCTGATTTCCGCAAAGACCGCCTCGGCGGGGCTGTCGGGCATGCCGGCCGCCTGCGCCACCTGCGGCAGATGCGCGCGCAGGTAGGGGTTCAGGCGGCGCTCATCGCCCAGCGTCACGCCCACGGTCGGCGCACCGGCCTCTGCCAGGCGCGGCAGTTCCGCCACCCGCAGGGCCAGCGCCTGCGCGTCGGGCGCGAAGCGGGCGGCAAAGTCCAGGTTGGCCTTGGCATAGTCATGACCGCTGTAGATGCGGGTCTCGTCGGGCAGGGCGGCGAAGCCCGCGATGGTGTCGAACATCTGTTGCGCGGTGCCTTCGAACAGGCGGCCGCAGCCATGCACCATCAGGCTGTCACCGGAAAAGAGCGCCTGCGCCCGCGCCAGATAAAAGGCCACATGGCCCACCGTATGGCCCGGCGCGTCCATCACCGCAAAGCTGCCCGCCCCGGTGTCGATGACGTCACCCGGGCCGACGCTGTGGTCCAGCGGCGGCAGGCGGTGCGCGTCGGCCGCCGCGCCCCAGACCTGTGCCTGCGGGTAGGCGTCGCGCAGGGCTGCAACGCCGTCGATATGATCGGCATGGTGGTGGGTCAGCAGGATATGGGTCAGCGACCAGCCCTGTTGCGTCAGTGCTGCCTGGATGGGCGCGGCCTCCGGCGCGTCGATCAGGATGGTGTCACCGGAGCCGGCATCATGGATCAGGTAGGCATAGTTGTCCGACAGGCAGCGGATGATGGTGACGGCGTCCTGGGTGTGCATGTTTCTGCCCCTTCTTGCATCTGGCTGTGTTTGTGCAAGGCTAGGTAAATCCGGCGGAGGCTGCAATGCATCTGGACGTTCACCACTTGCGCGATTTCTATTATCGCACGCGGCTGGGCCGCGCCGCCCAGAAGGCGCTGCGCGATGCGCTGGTGGCGCGCTGGGGCAGCGTGCGGGGGCTGGCGGTGGCGGGCTACGGCTTTGCCGTGCCGCTGCTGCGGCCGTTTCTGCCGGATGCGGCGCGGGTGATCGGTGTCATGCCGGCGCCGCAGGGGGTCATGCACTGGCCGGCCGACGGCGCCAATCATTCGGTGCTGGTGGACGAGGCGCGCTGGGCGCTGCCCAATGACAGCATCGACCGGCTGGTCATGCTGCACGGGCTGGAGACATCGGACCGGCCGATGGCGCTACTGGACGAGGCGCATCGCGTGCTGGCGCCGCAGGGGCGGGCGGTGTTCATGCTGCCCAGCCGCAGCGGGTTGTGGGCGCGGCGCGATGCCACGCCCTTCGGCTTCGGGCGCCCCTGGTCGCGCGGGCAGATCGAACGGGTGCTGACGGAATGCGGCTTTACCCCCACGGGCCATGCCGCGGCGCTGTTCTTTCCGCCGTTTTCACACCCTTTCTGGCTGCGCGCGTCTGGCGGCATGGAACGGATGGGGCGCCGCTATGCGCCCGAACGCATCGGCGGGGTGCTGCTGGTCGAGGCGATCCGCTCGGACGCGGCGCCACGCCAGCGCGGCACCCCGGTCACCGCGCGCCGGCCGCTGGCGGTGCTGGAGGGGGTGCCGCAGGGCCATGCGCAGCCGGCCTGGCGCAACGGGGGCGGGCCCGGCGAATAGATGCGCGGACCGATGCGCCGATGCCGCGCCGCGCAGACCGGCGCGTGCTGGCGCGGGGGGCGATGATCGACCGGGCAGACCCCGAAAGTGTCAGCGGCATTGCCAGTGGCCGGCGCGCCGATCCGCCGCGCTGCGGCACTAAGCGCTAACATTGCGTCTTCACGCCCGCTTGAAGGTTGCGGGGTTCGTGAGGCTCTGTTACAGACGCGCCGACCTGCGGCGCAGCACCTTTTCGCTACGCCTTTTCCGACGCGGCCCGGAAAGTCCCGGGCATTGCACAGACATCGAAAGGGTGGACGTGTCCGAACCAGCTTCGATCTCATCCGGTATTGCCGCGCGCTATGCCACGGCGGTTTTCGAAATTGCCCGCGATGCCAAGGCGCTGAAGGCGCTGGAAGCCGATATCGACGCCCTGCAGGGCGCCCTGGGCGACAGCGCCGATCTGCGCGCCGTCATCGCCTCGCCGCTTTACGCGCGTGACGATCAGGGCCGCGCCATTGCCGCGCTGGGCAAGAAGATGAAACTGTCCCAGACCATGCAGGGCGCCCTGGGCCTGATGGCGCAGAACCGGCGTCTTTTCGCCCTGCCGCAGGTGCTGACCGCGCTGCGTGCGATGATCGCCCACGAAAAGGGCGAGGTGACCGCCGATGTGCGCAGCGCCACCGTGCTGACCAAGGCACAGGCCGATGCGCTGGCCAAGGCGCTGAAGGCGCGGATCGGCAAGACCGTGAAACTGAATGTCTCCGTCGATGAAAGTCTCATCGGCGGTCTTATCGTCAACGTGGGCTCCAAGATGATCGATACCTCGGTCCGCTCCAGGCTCGCGGCCCTCCAGAACAGCATGAAAGAGGTCGGATAAATGGGTATCCAGGCAGCTGAAATTTCTGCAATCCTCAAGGAGCAGATCAAGAACTTCGGCCAGGAGGTCGAGGTGGCTGAAGTGGGCCAGGTGCTCTCTGTCGGTGACGGGATCGCCCGGGTTCACGGGCTGGACAATGTCCAGGCCGGCGAGATGGTGGAATTCCCCGGCGGCATCCGCGGCATGGCGCTGAACCTCGAAGCCGACAATGTCGGTATCGTGATCTTCGGCGATGACCGCTCGATCAAGGAAGGCGACACCGTCAAGCGCACGCAGTCCATCGTGGACGTGCCCGCAGGCGAGGCGCTTCTGGGCCGCGTGGTCGATGGACTGGGCAACCCCATCGACGGCAAGGGCGAGATCAAGGCCAGCGAGCGCCGCATCGCCGACGTCAAGGCGCCGGGCATCATCCCGCGGAAATCGGTGCATGAGCCGATGGCCACCGGCCTGAAATCGGTGGACGCCATGATCCCCATCGGCCGCGGCCAGCGCGAGCTGATCATCGGCGACCGCCAGACCGGCAAGACCGCGGTGGCGCTGGACACGATCCTGAACCAGAAAAGCTACAACGAAGCCGCCGGCGACGATGAATCGAAAAAGCTCTACTGCGTCTATGTCGCGGTGGGGCAGAAGCGCTCGACCGTGGCGCAGCTGGTCAAGAAGCTGGAAGAGACCGGCGCGATGGCCTATTCTATCGTGGTTGCGGCCACCGCGTCCGACCCCGCGCCGATGCAGTTCCTGGCGCCCTATGCCGCCACCGCCATGGCCGAATACTTCCGCGACAACGGCAAGCATGCGCTGATCATCTATGATGACCTGTCCAAGCAGGCCGTGGCCTATCGCCAGATGTCGCTCTTGCTGCGCCGCCCGCCGGGGCGCGAGGCCTATCCGGGTGACGTTTTCTACCTGCACTCGCGCCTGCTGGAGCGCTCGGCCAAGCTGAACGAGGATCACGGCGCCGGCTCGCTGACCGCGCTGCCGATCATCGAGACCCAGGGCGGCGACGTATCGGCCTTCATTCCGACCAACGTGATCTCCATCACCGACGGCCAGATCTTCCTGGAAACCGAACTCTTCTACCAGGGCGTCCGCCCGGCCGTGAACACCGGTCTGTCGGTGTCGCGCGTGGGGTCGTCGGCGCAGACCGATGCGATGAAATCGGTCGCCGGCCCGGTCAAGCTGGAACTGGCGCAGTACCGCGAGATGGCGGCCTTTGCGCAGTTCGGCTCCGACCTTGATGCCTCGACCCAGAAACTGCTCAACCGCGGCGCGCGGCTGACGGAGCTTATGAAGCAGGCGCAGTACTCGCCGCTGACCAACGCGGAAATCGTCTGCGTCATCTTCGCCGGCACCCAGGGCTATCTGGACAAGATCGCCGTGGGCGATGTGGGCCGGTTCGAAAAGGGCCTGCTGGCGCATCTGCGCGGCCGTCACCAGGCGCTGCTGGATGACATCACCCAGAACGACCGCAAGGTTAAGGGCGAGCTGGACGAAAAGATCCGCAAGGCGCTGGACGAATTCGCGAAAGACTTCGCCTGAGGGCGGGGCAGGGGACAGGTAGATGCCAAGCCTCAAGGACCTGAAGAACCGGATCAACTCGGTCAAATCGACCCGGAAGATCACCAAGGCCATGCAGATGGTCGCCGCCGCAAAGCTGCGCCGCGCGCAAGAGGCCGCAGAGGCCGCGCGCCCGTATGCCGAACGGATGGCGGCGGTGGTCAACAGCCTGGCGGCCTCGGTCGCCGGGTCGGACACCGCGCCGCGCCTGCTGGCCGGCACCGGCGATGACAAGGTGCATCTGCTGGTCGTCATGACCGCCGAGCGGGGCCTGTGTGGCGGGTTCAACTCGTCCATCGTCAAGCTGGCGCGGGTGCAGGCCAGCAAGCTGTTGCAGGACGGCAAGACGGTGAAGATCATCACCGTCGGCAAGAAGGGGCGCGAACAGTTGCGCCGTGATCTGGGCGATCATCTGGTCGCGCATGTCGACCTCAGCGAGGTCAAGCGCGTGGGTTACGCCGATGCGCGCGGCATCGCCGATGACGTGCTGGGCCGGTTCGATGCGGGCGAATACGATGTCGCCACCATCTTTTACAACCGCTTCGAGTCGGTGATCAGCCAGGTGCCGACGGCGCAGCAGATCATCCCCGCCGTGGTTCCCGAGCCCGAAGAGGGCGCGGACAGCGGCGCTGCGCTTTACGAATACGAACCCTCGGAAGAGGCGATCCTGGAAGATCTGCTGCCGCGTTCGGTCGCCACGCAGATCTTTGCGGCTCTGCTGGAAAACGGCGCGTCCGAACAGGGCGCCCGGATGAGCGCGATGGACAACGCCACGCGCAACGCGGGTGACATGATCGACCGGCTGACGGTGGAATACAACCGCTCGCGCCAGGCGGCTATCACCAAGGAACTGATCGAGATCATTTCCGGCGCCGAGGCGCTGTAGGGTCAGGCAGCCGGAAACAGGACGCGCGGGACACAGGATGCAACCGATGGCGCCATGCCAGCCACGTTACGTGACCAGTGCCAGACCGGCCGCGCTGCGGTTTTCGGTCTGCACGCTGGTGGCATCGGAGCAGAAATACCAGCGCATGCTGGCCTCTTTCGCGCGCCACGGGTTCGACGAGACGAACAGCGAATTCATCGCGCTGGACAATCGCGGCGAGAACCGGTTCGAGGGCTACAGCGCCCTGCGCCGCATCTTTCCGGAATGCCGGGGCGAGTATATCCTGTTCGTGCATGACGATATCGAACTGGTCGAGGATGGCGCCGAGCGGCTGTTGTCGATCCTGCGCGCGCTTGATGCCGCCGATCCGCTTTGGGCGGTGGCGGGCAATGCCGGGCATCGCAGGGCCGCGCCGCAGGAACTGCTGCGCCATCTCGATGACCCGCACGGCCTGTCGCGCGATCTGGATGGCGATGCCGCTCCGGTCGAGGTGCAGGGCCTGGACGAGAATTTCCTGGTGCTGCGCCGGTCGCATATGGTGTTTCCGTCGCTGGACCTGGAGGGGTTTCACCTGTTTGCCACCGACCTGTGCCTGCAGGCACGCATGGCCGGTGGGCGGGCCTATGTGATCCCGTTCTTTCTGCGCCACCACAGTGGCGGCAATGCCAGCCCTGCGCTGGACCGTGCCATCGGGCAGGTGGGCGCCAAATACGGCGCGCTGCGGATGCCCGGGCGCATCCTGTCGCCGGCCAGCACGGTCTATGCCGGGCGGCGGGGACGGGCGCAGCAGTTTTTCGACACCCGCGTGCTGGGCACAGCCGCGCGGATGAAACGTTTCGCCGCGCGCCTTTCGGGCGCGTAGGCCGGGGCCCGCCGGGCCATAACCATGGACTTGAAGACGATCTAACCTGAGGGGTTGACCAGATGGCAGAAGCAAAAGGCAAGGTGACGCAGGTCATCGGCGCCGTGGTGGACGTGCAGTTCGACGGCGCCTTGCCGGCGATCCTGAACGCATTGGAAACCGACAACAACGGCAAGCGGCTGGTGCTGGAGGTTGCCCAGCATCTGGGCGAAAACACCGTGCGCACCATCGCCATGGACGCGACCGAGGGGTTGGTCCGTGGTCAGGCCGTGGCCGACCTGGGTCGCCCGATCGAGGTGCCGGTGGGCAACGGCACGCTGGGCCGCATCCTGAACGTGGTGGGCGAACCGATCGACGAGAAGGGCGAGGTCAAGACCTCTGAAACCCGCGCGATCCACCAGCCCGCGCCCGAATTCAGCGAGCAATCCACCGAAAGCGAGATCCTGGTGACGGGGATCAAGGTCATCGACCTGCTGGCCCCCTATTCCAAGGGCGGCAAGATCGGCCTCTTTGGCGGCGCCGGCGTGGGCAAGACGGTTCTGATCATGGAACTGATCAACAACATCGCCAAGGTGCATTCGGGCTTTTCGGTCTTTGCCGGTGTGGGCGAGCGCACGCGCGAGGGCAACGACCTCTATCACGAGATGATGGAATCGGGCGTCATCAACATCGACAATCTGGAAGAAAGCCGCGTGGCGCTGGTCTATGGCCAGATGAACGAACCCCCGGGCGCGCGTGCCCGCGTGGCGCTGACCGGCCTGACGCTGGCCGAGCAGTTCCGCGACGAGTCCGGCACCGACGTTCTGTTCTTCGTCGACAACATCTTCCGCTTTACCCAGGCCGGGTCCGAAGTGTCGGCGCTCCTGGGCCGCATCCCCTCGGCCGTGGGCTACCAGCCGACGCTGGCCACCGACATGGGCGCGCTGCAGGAACGCATCACCTCGACCCGTGCGGGCTCGATCACCTCGGTGCAGGCGATCTACGTGCCGGCTGACGACCTGACCGACCCGGCGCCGGCGACCTCGTTCGCGCACCTCGACGCCACCACCGTTCTGTCGCGCGCGATCTCGGAACTGGGCATCTACCCGGCCGTGGACCCGCTGGATTCCAACAGCCGGATTCTGGACCCGCAGATCGTGGGCGAAGAGCATTACGCCGTGGCGCGCGACGTGCAGGGTATCCTGCAGCGCTACAAGTCGTTGCAGGACATCATCGCCATTCTGGGGATGGACGAACTGAGCGAAGAGGACAAGCTGACGGTGTCGCGCGCGCGCAAGATCCAGCGCTTCCTGTCGCAGCCCTTTGACGTGGCGAAGGTCTTCACCGGCTCTGACGGCATCCAGGTGCCGCTGGAGGAGACCATCCGCTCGTTCAAGGCGGTGGTGGCCGGGGAATACGATCATCTGCCGGAAGCGGCCTTCTACATGGTCGGCGGTATCGAAGACGTGATCAAGAAGGCCGAGCGCCTGGCCGCGGCGGCGTGATCCGGCGTGACAGCAATCGGTTCGGGCGGGGCCATCGGCCCTGCCCGGCATCAGCGTGATGGAGGCCTGAATGGCTGAGACGATGCAATTCGACCTGGTCAGCCCCGAGCGGATGTTGGCGACGGTCGTGGTGCGCGAGGTGCAGGTGCCCGGCGCCGAGGGCGATTTCACCGCCATGCCCGGCCATGCGCCCTTTCTGTCCACCCTGCGGCCCGGCATCGTGCGCGCGGTGACCGAGACGGGCGAAATGGCCTATGTCATCACCGGCGGTTTTGCCGAGGTCAGCGCCGAGGCGGTGTCTCTGCTGGCAGAGCGGGGCATTCCGGAGGCAGAGATGACGCAGGAAGTGCTGGACACGATGCTGGCCGATGCCCGCGCGGCGCGCGACGCCGCCGAGGGCGAGGCCGCGGATGCTGCCACGCGTCGGTTGTCGGATCTGGCGATGCTGGGTCAGCAGCTGGGGCTCAGTGCCAACGCCGGCTGAGACGCATCTGTCAGATGAGTGACGCGCGCCCGGACCGGTTGGTCCGGGCGTTTTCGTTTCGGGGAATGGGCCCTGATCTGGGATGCCGGTGGCCGGGGTAGGGGGG
>SKHK01000153.1 GCA_007117005.1 Paracoccaceae bacterium | reverse complement strand
GGGCAGCAGGCGCCAAGGCCCGCGCGGGCGCGCGCGGGCCGGGGGTGGGCCGGGTGGGGCGCCTGTTGCCCGGCAAGGAAAACGCCATATCCCCTCATTGCGCCAACACCCATGTGTCCTTCACCCCGCCGCCCTGACTGGAATTCACCACCAGCGACCCCTCGCGCAGCGCCACCCGCGTCAGCCCGCCGGGCACCAGTTCGATCCGCTCGCCCACCAGACAATAGGGCCGCAGGTCCACATGGCGCGGCGCCACCCCCTCTTCCACGAAACTGGGCACGGTAGACAGCGCCAGCGTCGGCTGGGCGATGTAATTGCCCGGCCGCTCGATCAGCCGCGCGCGGAAAGCCTCGATCTGCTCGGTGGTCGATTTCGGCCCTACCAGCATCCCGTAGCCGCCAGAGCCATGCACCTCCTTGACCACCAGGTCAGGCAGATGCGCCAGAACGTATTTGAGGTCCTCGGATTTTGCGCATTGCCAGGTCGGCACATTGGGCAGGATAGGCTCTTCGCCCAGATAAAAGCGCACCATCTCGGGCACATAGGTATAGATCGCCTTGTCATCGGCCACGCCCGCGCCGGGCGCAGAACAGATCGTCACCCCGCCCGCGCGGTAGACATCCATCAGCCCGGCCACGCCCAGCATGCTGTCGGGGCGGAAACACAAGGGGTCGATATAGGCGTCATCGAGGCGCCGATAGATCACATCCACCCGCTGTGGGCCTTCGGTGGTGCCCATCCAGACCCGGTCGCCCTCGACAAACAGATCCTGCCCCTCCACCAGTTCCACGCCCATCAGATCGGCCAGGAAACTGTGCTCGTAATAAGCCGAGTTGAAATGGCCCGGCGTCAGGATGGCGATGGTCGGCTCTCGGTCGCATTTCGGCGGCGCGACGGATGCCAGCGTGCGGCGCAGCGCCTCGGCATAGCCGTCCACCGGCTCGATCCGGTTCTCGCGGAACAGGTCCGGAAACATCCGCATCATGATCTCGCGGTTTTCCAGCATGTAGCTGACACCCGAGGGCGTGCGGCAATTGTCCTCCAGCACGAAGAACTCGTCGGCGCCGGTGCGCACCAGATCGATGCCCACGATATGGCTGAACACCCCGCGCGGCGGGCGGATGCCGGCCATCGCGCGCTCATAGGCCTCGTTCAGATAGACCAGCCGGGCCGGCACGCGGCCCGCGCGCACGATCTCGCCCCGGTCATAGACATCGGCCAGAAACGCATTCAGCGCCCTCGCGCGCTGCATGACCCCGCGCTCCAGCCGCTGCCATTCCAGCGCGGTAAAGACACGCGGAAACATATCGAAGGGGATCAGCCGGTCCGGATCCCCCCCCTCGCCATAAACGGCAAAGGTGATGCCGATGCGGCGAAACAGCGCCTCGGCCTCGGCCTGTTTGAGGTTGCGCAACTCTGCCGGCATCGCCGCCAGCCAGTCCTGCAGGCGCGCATAGGGTACGCGCACCGTGCCGGCCTGCTTCATCTCATCGAAATACGTGGTCATGCCATGCCCCTGCTTCGCACCAAGGGTAACGAAACCTTCGCAAAGGGCAACAGGGTCCCCTTGTTCCGGCGCATCGTGCACAGACCTGCCTGATTCACGGGCACGGGCCCGCTGCTTGATCCCGGGCGGTGCAGGGCTAGAACACCGACCAGACAGACGAAAGGCGCCCCATGACCCGTTCCCTGATCGCTACGCTTGCCGTCGCGGCTCTGATCGCCGTTGCCCTGCCCGTGCGGGCCTTCACCTTTACCGCCATTCACGGCGCGCCGCTGCCGCTGGATGCCTGGCGCGGGCAGCCGGTGCTGGTGGTCAACACGGCATCGCTTTGCGGCTTTACCCGGCAGTATGGCGACATGCAGGCGCTGCATGACCGCTTTGCCGCGCGGGGGCTGGTGGTGCTGGCGGTACCGTCCGATGATTTCAACCAGGAACTGGCATCGAACGAAGCGGTGGCGGATTTCTGCCGCATCCAGCTTTCGCTGGACATTCCCATCACCGAGATCACGCCGGTCACCGGCGCGCAGGCGCACCCCTTTTATCAATGGCTGGCCCGTGAACACGGCCACCGGCCGCGGTGGAATTTCAACAAGGCCCTTATTGGGCCCGAGGGTGAGGTACTGGGCTTCTGGGGCTCTCGCATCAGGCCCACCGACCGGCGTATCACCCGGCTGATCGAAGAGGCGCTACGCGGATAGCGCCATGGCTGTGGCGCCCCTGTCCGCACCCCTTTTCATCGGCTCGGAAATCTATCGCGGGTCCAGCTATGGCGGGCGGCACCCGCTGGCGATACCGCGCGTCTCTACCGTGATGGATCTGGCCCGGGCGCTGGACTGGCTGCCGCCCGCGCAATACCGCACCAGCCCCCGCGCCAAACCCGCAGCGCTGACGGCCTGGCACACACCGGCCTATGTCGCAGCGCTGCAACGCGCCGAGAAAGAGGGCGCCGTCAGCCCCGCCACCCGCGCCCGTCACGCGCTGGGCACGCTGTCGAACCCGGTCTTCCCCGAGATGTTCCGCCGCCCCGCCACCGGCGCCGGGGGCGTGATGCTGGCGGCCGAACTGCTGCGCGGGGGCGGCGTCGTGCATGTGCCCGGCGCCGGCACCCATCACGCCCTGCCCGACCGCGCGAACGGGTTTTGCTACATCAACGACCCGGTGCTGGCGCTCTTGCACCTGCGCGCCCTGGGGCTGAACCGTATCGCCTATGTCGATATCGACGCGCATCACTGCGATGGGGTCGTGGCCGCGCTGGCCGGTGCGGGCGATATGCTGCTGATCTCGGTGCACGAGGAAAACCGCTGGCCGTTCTCCGGCGCATTGGGCGATGACGGCGGCGGCAATGTCATCAACCTGCCGGTGCCGCGCGGGTTCAACGACACCGAAATGGCGGCGGTACGCGAGCGGCTGATCCTGCCGGCTCTGGCGGTGTTCCAGCCGCAGGCGGTGGTGCTGCAATGCGGCGCCGACGCGGTGCAGGAGGATCCGCTGTCGCGTCTGGCGCTGTCGAACGCGGCGCATGCGGACATGGCGCTGGCCCTGCGCGCGGCGGCGCCACGGTTGATGGTGCTGGGCGGGGGTGGCTACAACCCCTGGACGGTGGCGCGCGCCTGGGTGCGGGTCTGGGGCGCGCTCAACGGCCGCACGATGCCGGACAGGCTGCCCGCATCCGCGCGCGCGGTCATGTCGGCGCTGGGCTGGCATCGCCGCGGCCCTGATGCAGCGCCCTTGCCCGGCTGGACCGACACTCTGGCAGACGCCCCCCGGCCCGGCCCCCTGCGCCCGGTGGTGGCGGACCGGGTCGCCCATCTGCGCGGGCGTCTGCGGGGCCTGCGCGGGGCGATGGATGCGCTGCGCGCGGGCGGATTGGTCGGTCAACAGCGGTGACCGCGCGCTTTGCCATTTGCGAAATCGTGCTTCTGTGGCACGCTTGGTCCTGACGGGTTGTCCGGCAGCGCCTGTTTGCCGCCGGTGGGAAAGCAGGAAGGAAACGTCCGATGCACAGATATTTCGCACAATCTGGCCGTCCCGCCACGCAGTGGCGCCGGACAGCAGCGCCTGCCACCATCGCCGGGACGATCTTTCTGTCGGCGATGCTGGCCTCGCCCGCCGCGGCCTGCGACTGGGATGCGGCCTTTGCCGATCATCAGATTTCCGCCTTCGCCTGGGAGGCCGTGGAGGAGGCGGTGGACGTCCCCGCCAGAGACCTGCTGGAGGCCGCGGGCGAGATCATCTTCGCGCCCGCGGCCGCCGGGGGATCGGTCGATGACCGGCTCTGTGTCGAGGTCGCGACCAGCCTGACCTGTTCCCTGGGGATAGCCGTCTGCGCCTTTGTCGTGATCGGGCCGGAACCCACGCGCGCGGTGGAACTGGTGACCGCGGCGCATGAGATGTCGGCCCTGCCCAGCGCCAACAGCCCCTATCCGGTGATCATGACGCACATATCCACGGCCAACGGCACGGAACGCACGCGCTACGAATGGCATGGCGGCGAATACCTGCCGCGCTGAACCCGCGGGTTGTTGGCAACCCGGCCCCAGCACGGCCTCCGGCACATCACCCGGCCGCACTGCCCGGCACAGCATCGGGGCCCGGCGCAACATCGGGCCGCGGGGTGTGGCGCGACCATACGAATGCACGCGTGCCGTCTTGATGGCTTTCCCGCCTTGCCGAAACGCGCGGCAGGGGCACGCGCCTTGGGTGCACTTCGTTCAGAGCGTGCAGCGCCCGTCCCCGGACACGTGACGTGACCCGCGTTACCGCCACGGGGTCAGCCGGTCGAAAGCTGAGGATCCAACCGCCCCATCCGAGCGACACGCTTCAGAAGCGCCAGTCGACCCTGGCGGCGTTTTCGCCCCAAACGCTACCGGCGTCGGCCGCATAGGGGGTTTGTCGCTGAGCGGTGGCGCTCACGATCGCGGTGCCGCCGTCGTCGGCATATGCACGGCCCATTGGCGTCGCCGCTTCCCCGTTCGTAGCGGATGCGCCTTTTATGGCGACAGTGGCAACAGCGGTGTCTGCCGGCGCTTCCGGCGGATCGAAGGCCGTTTCGCGCAAATGTTGAAGCAAGGTGATCACAAAGGCAGGCGACGGACCGACAGGTTGATCACGCGAGGTCAGGAAACGCATGTCTGCGCTGCGGTCCGCCGGATCCACAGGCAAGGGCGCGTGTTGCGATTGCACACGCTCTGCCCGAACCAGGCCGGGAGCGGCAGAAGCGATCCCGTGACCTGTATCCCGGCCCTGAAAATGAACGGGCACAACACTCGGCCCTGAAACGGGGGTGGTCATGGCTTGTCCTCAATCTGATCGGCGAGTCAGGACAGACCCGCGTCAGCGAAAATCATGCCGTACCGACCGTTAAGAAACCGTCAACACCAGGCGCCTTTTGGAAGCAATCATCACCGCAGGATCGAACGCCCGGCATAGATGGCGGCCTCGCCCAGCATTTCCTCGATACGGATCAACTGGTTGTACTTTGCCAGCCGGTCAGAGCGCGCCAGCGAGCCGGTCTTGATCTGTCCGCAATTCGTGGCGACGGCCAGATCGGCGATCGTCGCGTCCTCGGTCTCGCCCGAGCGGTGCGACATCACGCAGGTCATGCGTGCCCGGTGCGCCATGTCGACAGCCTGCAAGGTCTCGGTCAGGGTACCGATCTGGTTCACCTTGACAAGCAGGCTGTTGCCACAACCCCTTGAAATGCCTTCTGAAAGACGGGTCGGGTTGGTCACGAACAGATCGTCGCCGACCAGTTGCACCTTGTCGCCCAGCGCCTCGGTCAGCAGGCGCCATCCTTCCCAGTCATCCTCGTGGCAGCCATCCTCGATCGACACGATGGGATAGTCGCGCACCAGATCGGCCAAATAGGTCACATTCTCTGCCGCAGTCAGGGTTTTCCCTTCACCGGCAAGCATATAGCGGCCGTCCTTGAAGTATTCGCTGGCCGCGCAGTCCAGCGCGAGGACGATATCCTCGCCCGGCTTGTAACCAGCCTTTCCAACGGCTTTCAAAATGAAATCAAGCGCTTCCCGTGCAGAGCTGATATCCGGTGCAAAGCCGCCCTCATCGCCCACGCCGGTAGCGAGCCCCGCGGCCTGCAGTTCCTTCTTCAGGACGTGGAACACCTCGGCGCCCATGCGCACGGCCTCGGCGATCGATCCGGCGCTGACCGGCATGATCATGAATTCCTGAATGTCGATGGGGTTGTCGGCATGTTCACCGCCGTTGACGATGTTCATCATCGGCACCGGCAGCACCCGCGCCGCGGTGCCGCCCACATAGCGGTGCAGCGGCAGGGCGCTGGCCTCGGCCGCGGCCTTTGCCACGGCGAGCGAGACACCCAGAATGGCGTTCGCGCCCAGCCTTGCCTTGTTCGGCGTGCCGTCCAGTTCGATCAGCGCCGCGTCGATGGCGGCCTGTTCGGTGCCGTCCACGCCAAGCAGCGCCTCGGCAATCTCGCCATTCACCGCAGCCACGGCCTGCAGCACGCCCTTGCCCAGATAGCGCGCGGCATCGCCGTCGCGCCGCTCCATCGCCTCATGCGCGCCGGTCGAGGCGCCAGAGGGCACCGCGGCACGGCCCATCGAGCCATCCTCCAGCGTCACATCGACCTCGACCGTGGGGTTGCCGCGGCTGTCCAGGATCTCGCGGGCGTGGATATCGATGATCGTGGTCATGGCAAGGCCTGTGCTGATGAATGAATCACCGCCTCTATAACGAGTGTCACGCAGGCGTGGAAGCCCGCGGCGCCGGCTTGTCACAAGGCATGGCAGCGCCTAGGGTTCAGGCTGCGGTCCGGCCAGACAGTATCGGCAAGACCGGACCGGAAAGATCAGACCGGGAACGCAGGCCGTGTCAGACCGCAGGAAGCATTCTTGGACGACGGAACGCGCAGAGGCAGCGGACCTGCCGCCCCTGCCCTTTCCCCTGTCCGAGGCGCTGGCGCATGTGGACCGTGCCTTTGGCATCGAGCGGTTGCTGGCCGAGGAGGGGCGCGTTCAGACCGGGGAATACTACACCCAGTCCGAGCGCGGCTACCGCCACCTGTATTCGGAGGCCGGCTGCATGCATGCCGCGCTCTGCCGCGGCGCGCAGATCAAGCGGTCGGATTATCGCGGTCAGGCAAACCGGGTCAGCCGTCGCATAACGGAGCTGCAGGCGCGCGACGTGCTGGAGCTGGGCGCCGGCGTGGGGTTCAACAGCCTGCATCTGGCGCGCAAACACCCGGATGTGTCATTTACCGGCATCGACCTGCTGCCCCGTCACGTGGCGCAGGCCAACGCGGCGGCAAGGGACCTGCCCAATCTGAGCTTTCGGCAGGGTGATTTCGAGGCCCTGCAGGATTTCCCGCAGCGTTTCGACATCATCTTCGCGGTGGAAACGCTGTGCCATGCCGATGACATGGACGCGCTGTGCCGGAGCATCGCCGCCCTGCTGCGCCCCGGTGGGCGATTGATCATCTTTGACGGCTATCTGCACCAGGCGTTGCAGGACTGCACCCCTGACATGGCCCTGGCGGCGCGGCTCTATGCCTTGGGCACCGCGGTGGGGGCCGGGTTCCGCACCGCCGGGACGTGGTGTGACGCGCTGGAAGGCGCGGGGCTGACCATCCGCCGTGATACCGACATGTCGCTGCTGGTGCGCCCGACCAACCGTCGGCTGCATGCGCTGTCCATGCGGTTTTTCAACGACTGGAAACTGCGGATGGCGGCAAAGGCGATGCCGCAGCTGATGGTGCGCAACGCGGTCAGTTGCATCACGGGTGTCTACGCCGTCGAAGGCCCCGATGTGGTGCCGGACCCGGACAAGGCCAGCCTGAGCTATCACATGATCATCGCCTCGCGGCCGGGCTAGCGCCTGCCTGCCGTTGCAGCCACACTTCGCGCCAGAAGCTGAACAGCCCCGCGCCGACCACCAGGATGGAACCGGCAATGGTCCAGCCGTCCGGCACCTCGCCAAAGACCAGCATGCCGATGAACAGGGCGAACAGCAGGCGGGTGTAGCGAAACGGCACGGTGACCGAGATATCGCCCAGCCGCGTCGCCGCGACCAGCGCGCCATAGGCGATCATGCCAAAGCCGATGGCCAGCGCCAGCCACAACCATTGCGCCGGCGTCGGCATGACCGGTGCGGTGCCGAACGCCATCAGGACCAGCCCCGCCGGCACCAGCATGGTGAAACCCCAGGTCGACAGTTGCAGACTGTCCACATCCGCCGGCACCAGCCGCGTGGCCAGGTCCCGCCCGGCCAGACCCAGCAGCGCCACCACGGCGATCAGCGCCGACGGGTCGAAATCGACCGAGCCGGGGCGCAGGATGATCAGCACGCCAAAGAAACCGACCAGAATGGCGCTCCAGCGGCGCCAGCCCACGGCCTCGCGCAGGAACAGCGCCGCACCCAGCGTGACGACCAGCGGCATCGATTGCAGGATCGCCGTTACCGTGGCCAGCGGCACCAGCGATATCGCCAGCACCACGCCCCCCGCGCCCAGCATCTCCGACAGGTTGCGCAACAACACCGGCCCGCGCAGCGCCGCGCGCGAAAACACCCGCCGCCCGCGCCGCCAGGCCAGCAGCGCAAAGGCCATCGCCCCGCCCGCGCCGATAGCCACCAGGATCTGGCCGACCGGCATGAAATCGGCCAGGTACTTGATCACCGCATCCTCGGCCGCGAATCCGGCCATGGCGAGCACCATCATCAGACTGGCGCGCAGGTTGTGCATGAGGCTCCGCTTCCGGGCGCAGGCACGCGCGCCCCGATTCATTTCACAGGTTCACGAAGTCATAGGCCGACGCGCCAGCAGGGGAAAGGGGGTGCGGGCCGGATCCGGTGCCGGTTGCGTTGGACCTGCCCCCGGGCGGGCGGTGCCAGCTTGGCAGTCTCTCCGGCTTGACCTTGCGGCGCCGGCCTGTCTTTGTGCAACGGACCGCTGCCCTTCCAGGACCGCATGACCACACGCGCCACCCCTGTCGCAACCGCCGC
>SKHK01000053.1 GCA_007117005.1 Paracoccaceae bacterium | reverse complement strand
TGGTGCCCGGGGGCGGAATCGAACCACCGACACGAGGATTTTCAATCCACTGCTCTACCCCTGAGCTACCCGGGCACGGGTGAAGGTCTCCCCTCGGGTGGATGCGTCTTAGGCGAGCCGGCGCGGGGTGTCCAGAGGGATTTTCCTGCCGCGCGAGAGACAATGGCCCTGCGCTACCCGCCCTTGTCCGATGCCGCATCGTCACAGTCCAGGAGGGAAGGAAACAGCGCAAGCCCGGCGCGCGCCACCAGGACAGCCAGGACGATGCGGAACAGGTGGTGCAGGGTGACGAAGACCACGGCGATCTGCAGAGAAAGCGCCACCAGCGACATTTCCGTGATGCCCCCCGGCGCCAGTGCCAGAATCACCGCCGGCACGGATTGCCCCGTGGCCCCGCTCAATGCCAGCGCCATGACGCCGGCCAACGCCAGCACCACCAGGACGCTGATCGCCGACAGGCCCAGTGCGGCGGCGATCTGCCGGCGCGGAAAACCGCTGAAGCGCGCGCCGAGCGAGCTGCCCATCACCCATTGCGTCACCAGGATCGCCCAGTCCGGCGGGCTGGCATGGGTCAGCCCCATGGCATGGGCCACCGCGCTGGCCGCCAGCGGGCCGATCAGCACCGCCGCCGGCAGGCGCAGCCGATGCGCTCCCCACCAGCCGATGACCGCGCAGGCCAGCAGGATGGCCGCATCTTGCAGGCCAAGGGGCAGGTCGCTGCCCGGCGCCGCGATATCGGCACCGCTGCCCACCGCCTGGCCGAAGAACAGCGCATAGCCCAGCGGGATGCACAGGATGCACAGGATCAGGCGCAGAAATTGCAGCGCGACCAGCATGGACATGTCGGCGCCGGCGCGCTCGCCCATGTCGATCGCCTCGATGAAGCCGCCGGGCATGGCGGCGAAATAGGCCGTGGGCCGGTTGATCCCGCCCAGCCGTCGATAAAGCAGGTAGGACAGCATCTGCGCGGCCGGGACATAAAGCAGCAACGCCAGCAGGCCGGGCCACCAGTCCCGCACGAGGGTCAGGAAATCGGCGGGGAAATAGGCGCCGATGGCGACGCCGATCACCGGCACGAGGACGAAGCGCCATTTCTGCGGCACCGCGACCGGGTGGCCAAAGGGGCGCAGGCCCAGTGTGGCGGTCACCGCGGTGGCGATCAGCGCGCCGATCAGCATGCCCAGCGGCAGCCCCGCCGTCAGCCCCGCCAGCCCCCCTGCCGCGCCCAGCGCGTAGCTGAGGGCGATGCCGGCCGGGGCCAGCCCGCCAGTCAGTCCCCCGGTCAGCCGGGCCAAAAGCGGGGGTGAGGGGGGCGGCGGTTTCGGGTCAGGCATAAGAGGCAATCATGGCAGGCGGGCGGGGGGACGGGCAGGGGGGCGCTGCCCCCCGCCGCGCGCAGGACGCGCGACTCCCCCCGGAGTATTTTCCGGCACGATGAGGGGCCTTGAAGAAAAGGTCATGATGAAGGACGGGGCGATCAGGCTACATCTTGCCGCCGGCGATTTCGATGCATTGTCCGTTGATGCTGTCAGAGCCCGGCAGGCAGAGCCACATCGCAGCCGAGGCGACCTCTTCGGATGTGATCAGGCGGCGGTGGCGGTTGGTCTTGACCATGATGTCGCGGGCCTGGTCCTGGCTGATGCCCGCGCGGGTGGCGATGCTGTCGGTATTGCGGGTGACGATATCGGTATCGACATAGCCCGGGCAGAGCGCGTTGAAGGTCAGGCCGGTGCCGAGAAAGTCCTCGGACAGGCCGCGCATCAGGCCGATCATCCCGTGTTTGGAGGCCGTGTAGGCGGGCGCGCCGCGCAGGCCGCGGATGCCGGCGATGGAGGCCACGAAGATCACCCGCCCCCAGCCTGCCTGTTGCATCCCGGGCAGGCAGGCCTGCACGGTCAGCATCGCGCCGTCCAGGTTGATCGCCATCATGTGCCGCCACCAGGCAAGGTCCATCTTCTGGATTGCCTTGCCCTCGGCGATGCCGGCATTGGGGATGCACAGGGTGACCGGGCCGCGCGCGGCGATGGCGGCCTCGGTGCCGCGGCGCAGGCTGTCCTCGTCGGCGACATCCATGGCCAGCGGGTGCAGGCCCGGGGTGGTGGCGGCGGCTTCCTCCAGCACCGCGGCGCGGCGGCCGGTGATGGTGACCTCTGCACCCTCTGCCGCCAGGGCGCGGGCGATGGCCAGGCCGATGCCGGTGCCGCCGCCGGTGATCAGGGCGTGGCGCCCGGCGAGTTTTCCTTCAGGCATGTGTCATCCTCCATCCGTTGTGCGGCAAAGCCTAGCCGCCTGTGGCGGGCTTGCCCAGCCGGGCCGCATGGTGACGTTGCGCGCCGCATGCGTACCGCGAGAGCGAGGCTGCGGCCAACAGGGTATGTGAAAGTGATTGCGGGGCGTGGTCAGCGCGGCGGCGTGCGATCGGCGGCGATGGGCCGGGGTTCCAGCCGGGCGAGGCTGCGCCAAAGCCATTCCCACGGGCCGACCCGAAAGCGGCGGAACCACAGATGCGCGAAGACCAGCAGCGCCGCATAGATCGCCAGGGCCACGGCGATGGCCGCCAGGGTGCCCACCGCGCCGATCAGGCCGAAGCCCCAGCCGTAGAACACAAGCTGGCCAAGCAGCGCCGACATCAGGTAGCCGGTCAGTGTCATGCGCCCCAGCGGTGCCAGCAGGCGGCGCGCCCCGTCAGCCCCACGTGCCGAGAGCAGGAAGGCGATCAGCATCAGATAACCCAGCGCCATCACCGACGACTGCAGGTTCAGCATCGCCCACGGGCCCACCGGATCATCCATCAGGCGCATGGTCAGTTTCATCGCCAGCCCCGCCAGCGTCAGCGCCGCGCCGAGGCGCAGCAACAGCCCGCGCCGGGCGGCCAGCCCGTTGATCAGCCCGCTCTTGCCCGCAGCCAGACCCAGCAGGAACAGGCCTGACAGGATGAAAAGCCGCAAGAGCAGGGTGCTGTCGGCGCTGTCGGAGGCGCTGGTCAGCATCTGAAGGTTCTGGCGGATGACATCGAGAAGCGAGGGCGAGGCGAAGCCGTCGATGCTGTCGACATGGCCACGCGCGGGCGGGGCGGCCGTATCCATGCCGGAGACCGCCAGGGTCAGCGGGCCGGCGAGGATCAGCAGGACGGCCAGCCCCGCCAGCAGCCAGGAAGGCAGCCGCGCCGCGAAGGGCAGGATCATGCCCAGCGCGGCATAGGTCATCAGGATATCGGCCCAGTACAGGAACACGGCGTTGAACAGGCCGATCAGGAACAGTGACAGCAGCCGCTGGACAAGGCGCCGCAGCGGCAGGCCGCCCTCATGGCCCATCCGCGCCAGGATCATGCTGAAGCTGACCCCGAACATGAAGGAGAACGCCGCCAGCGCCTTGCCGTCCACGGTGCTGCGCAGAAAGGCCCAGGCGATCAGGTCCAGCGTGCCCAGCACCTCGGCGCGCATCTCCGGCGTCAGGTAGGAAAGGCCGGAAAAGGTCATCATGTTCATGATGATCACGCCGGCCAGCGGCACCGCGCGCACGGCGTCGATCAGGCTGTCGCGGCCCAACCCAGGGGGCGGGGCGGTGCCATCACGCGGGAACAACTTTTCTGCAGCCTGAGCCATGGTGTGATCCTATTTCGCCCGGGCAGGAGAGCCAGCCGGGTGCGCGCGGGTCGGCGGGAATTTGCCGGTGGTCCCGGCCGGGCATGGGTCTGCCGGCTCGTCTAGTCTGCGGCGGCCGTGATGGTGGCCCTGACCGCGCGCTGCCAGGCTGCATAGCGCGTCTGGCGCGCGGCCTCGTCCATCTGCGGGGTGAATTGCCGCTCCAGCGCCCAGTCGCGGGCAAAGGCGGCGGCGTCGGGGCCGATGCCGGCCTTTGACCCCGCCAGCCAGGCTGCCCCCAGGGCTGTGGTCTCCAGCACCTGCGGGCGGTCTACCGGTGTGCCCAGGATATCGGCCAGGAACTGCATGGCATAGTCGGACGCGCTCATGCCGCCATCGACACGCAGGGTGCCGCTGCGCGCCGGGGCGCCGCTTTTGGCCCAGTCGTCCTGCATGGCGCCCCACAGGTCCCGGGTCTGAAAGCCCACGCTTTCCAGCGCCGCGCGCGCCAGTTCCGCAGGCCCGCTGTTGCGGGTCAGTCCGAAGATGGCGCCGCGGCATTCCGGCTGCCACCAGGGCGCGCCCAGCCCGGTAAAGGCGGGGACCATGATGACCTCCTGCGCGGGGTCGGCGGCGCGGGCCAGCGCCTGGCTGCGGGGCGCGTGGGCAATGATCTGCAAACCGTCGCGCAGCCATTGCACCACCGCGCCGGCCACGAAGATCGACCCTTCCAGCGCATAGGTGACCTGCCCGTCCAGCCGGTAGGCGATGGTGGTCAGCAGCCGGTTGTGCGAGGGCACCATCACCGCCCCGGTATTCATCAGGGCAAAGCAGCCCGTGCCGTAGGTCGATTTCAGCGTGCCGGGGGCGAAACACGCCTGCCCGATGGTCGCCGCCTGCTGGTCGCCCGCCACGCCCAGGATCGGCAGTGCCCGGCCAAAGAGCGCGGCATCGGTGCTGCCGAAATCGGCGTTGCAGTCGCGCACCTCGGGCAGCAGGGCGCGGGGGACGTTGAAAAGGCGTAGCAATTCGTCGTCCCAGTCGCCGGTGCGGATGTTGTAAAGCGCGGTGCGCGCGGCATTGGTGGCGTCGGTCGCATGGACGCGCCCGCCGGTCAGGTGCCATATCAGAAAGCTGTCCACCGTGCCCGCGGCCAGCTTGCCGCCCGACGCCCGCGCGCGGGCGCCGGGCACGTTGTCCAGCAGCCAGGCCAGTTTCGTGGCCGAGAAATAGGGGTCCAGCAGCAGCCCCGTGCGCCCGGTGACCTGCGCCTCGGCCCCGTCGGCGCGCAACTGGCGGCACAGCGGCGCGGTGCGGCGGTCCTGCCAGACGATGGCGTTATGCACCGGCTCGCCGGTTTCGCGGTCCCACAGAACCACGGTTTCACGCTGGTTGGTGATGCCGATGGCGCCGACGGGCCCGCCGCCCTTGCCCGCGGCCTGATCCATCGCCCCCTGCACGGTCTGGCGGACACTGGCCCAGATTTCTGCCGGGTCATGTTCAACCTGGCCAGAGGCCGGGAAATGCTGGGTGAATTCCTGCTGCGCCGAGGTCAGCGGGCGCAACCCGGTGTCAAAGACGATGGCGCGGCTGGATGTGGTGCCCTGATCGATGGCCAGTATCTGCATGCGGCGTCCCCCCGGTTGGTGCTGCAAAGCCTAAGCCGCGCCGCCCCCCGCCCGCAAGTCATCCGGCAAGCCGTCCTGCAAAAGCGCCAGCGCCTGCGCGTGGATCACCGGGTTGGCCGCCGCCAGTGCCCGCCCGCCGCCATGCGCGGGCCGGCCCTGCCAGTCGGTGACGATACCGCCCGCGGCCTGGATCACCGCGATGGGGGCGGCGATGTCATGGGCGCCGAGGCCGGCCTCGATCACCAGGTCGATCTGCCCGGCGGCAAGCAGCGCATAAGCGTAGCAATCCGTGCCGTAGCGCGTCAGCCGCACCCGGTCGCGCACGCGCTCAAAGGCCGCGCGTTCGGCGCTGGTGCCGATTTCGGGGAAGGTGGTGAAAAGCGTGGCCTCGGCCAGTGGTCGGGCAGGGCGGGCGGCCAACGCCCGGCTGCCCTGCGGCCCCGTCACCTGCGCGCGTCCCAGTCCGCCGTAGAACCGCTCGCCGATATAGGGCTGGTCGATGATGCCCAGAACCGGGCCGTCCTGCGCGCACAGTGCGATCAGCACGCCCCAGGTCGGTGTGCCGCTCAGATAGCCGCGGGTGCCGTCGATGGGATCCAGCACCCAGGTCAGGCCGGTGGTGCCGGTCTGGTGGCCCGCCTCCTCGCCCAGGATGGCGTCATCGGGGCGCAGATCGGCCAGCAGTGCGCGCATCGCGGCCTCGGCCTCGCGGTCGGCGATGGTGACGGGGTCATAGCCACTGCCCTGATCCTTGTTCGCGGCATCCAGCCCCGGCTGACGAAAATGGCGCAAGGTGGCGAGGCGGGCGGCATCGGCCAGCGCCTCGGCCACCTGCCAAAGCGCGGCGCCCTGCGACTGGGTAAGGGACAATGTCATGCGGGTCTGCCTGGCTGCCGGCCCGCCGGGATGCGCGCCGCGCGCACCCTAGGCGGCGGTGCCGATACCCGCAAGGCACCGCAGCGGGGCGCCACCGGCTGCGCCGCAGACACGAAGCCGGCGCGTAGGATGGGGGGGGGCCGTCAACGTGCGGCGCGTTCGCCGTCAGGCGGCGTCGGACAGCACGCGGGCAAGGTCGAACAGGCGCCGGCGCTGGGCTTCGGGGATGGCGTAATAGGCGTGCAGCAGGTCGATCGCCTCCTTGCTGGCCAGCGGGTCGTTCGTCGTGCCCGGTTGATCGCGGTCCAGCCCCTCGAAAAAGAACTCGATGCCGGCCTGCAGCGTGGCGGCGATGTCCCACAGGCGAGAGGCGCTGACGCGGTTCATGCCGGTCTCATATTTCTGGATCTGCTGGAATTTGATCCCAACCGATTCAGCCAGTTGTTGCTGGGTCATGCCAATGATCCAGCGCCGCTGCCTGATCTTCCTGCCCACGTGAACATCCACCGGGTGTGCCATGGTCTTTCTCCGTTCTTCGGTCTTGCCGCCCTGCGGTTGCAAAGGCGGCGTGAAAGCTCTTCGAAATAGAAAAAGCAATTATCGTGCCAAGATCGGCAAGAAATGCATCAAGGGCGAAAAAACTCTGCATGCCGGGATACTGGCCGGTTCCGATGACAGGGTGCGCGGGCCCATGCCTGTCTGCGCCGCCCCCGGATGCGCAGATTTGCAAATTGCAATGATTTTTGAACAACCCCAGCTTGCATTGGCGTTCCGCAAACACTTTTGTGGCGCTGTTTACCTTTTCGCCATCGCGTCGCATGGTGCGGCGCAACAATCAGTCAGACCGATCCTCAGGAGGACCCCATGCGCGCCTTTCAGCTTTCAGCCATCGATACCAGGCCCGAACTGGTGGATCTGCCCGTGCCTGACCCGGCGCCGGGCGAGGTGCGCCTGAAGATCGCCGCCTGCGGTCTGAATTTCGCCGATCTGCTGATGGCGCAGGGGCTTTATCAGGACACCCCGCCCACGCCCTTTACCATGGGGATCGAGGTGGCGGGTACGGTCGACGCGCTGGGCGCGGGCGTGACAGGGCTGCAGCCGGGCCAGCGCGTTGCGGCCTTTGCCGGGCAGGGAGGACTGGCCGAATACGGCGTCTTTCCCGCCGATCGCTGCGTGCCGATTCCCGATGCGATGCCCTTTGAACAGGCGGCGGGTTTCGTGGTGACCTATGGCACCTCGCATGTGGGGCTGACCCATCGTGCGCGGCTGAAGAAGGGCGAGACGCTGCTGGTGCTGGGCGCGGCCGGTGGTGTGGGGCTGACCGCGGTGGAGATCGGCGCGCGGATGGGCGCGAAGGTCGTCGCCGTGGCGCGCGGTGCCGAAAAGCTGGAAGTGGCGCGCGCCGCCGGGGCCGAGGTGCTGATCGACAGCGGCGGCGATACCGACCTGAAGGCAGCGTTCAAGGGGCTGGGCGGCGTTGACGTGATCTATGACGCGGTAGGCGACCCGGCGGCATCCGCCGCGCTGCGCGCCCTGCGGCCAGAGGGGCGGTTCGTCGTCATCGGTTTCGCCGGGGGCAAGGTGCCGCAATTTCCGGCCAACATCCTGCTGGTCAAGAATATCGACGTGATCGGCCTTTACTGGGGCGCCTATGCCGGGTTCGCGCCGCAGGTGATCGAGGCGTCGCTGTCGGAACTGATGGGCTGGTATGCCAAGGGCGGGCTGGCGCCGCATGTCAGCCATACCCTGCCGCTGGAACAGACCGCAGAGGCCATGGAACTGATGCGCAGCCGCAAATCCACCGGAAAGGTGGTCATCACCATGGGTGGCTGAACCACCGTCCCCCTGCGCCCGCCACCGTCTCCCTGCGCCCGTCTGTGTGGCCTTTTGAGTGCCCGTGTGTGTAACCGTGAGAGCGCCCTGGGCGCGCGCGGGTCAGGCCGCAGGGGCAGGAGCAGGGGCAGGGGGCGCAGGCAGGGGCTGCCGGACGGGTGCTGCCCAGGCGCCGCGCAGCAGATCGGCCAGGGCCTGCACCCCGCCACCCTGCCGGCCCGCCACAGCGCGGGACGACAGGTACAGATTGATCAGGAAGCTGCCCAGATCCGGCAAGGCCCCCCCATGGGCAATGCGTTCGGCACTGGACGGTTCGGTCCCCTCCAGCAGCGCATGCACCGCCATGTCGCTGCTCACCGCAGCCTCCAGCGTGCGATCCGATTCGCTTTCCACCGCCGTTTCCCAGACAACCCCGGCCCGGTCCAGCGCCGCCACCAGACCGGCGCGAAAGGCACAAAAGCGCCCCTGCGCCAGCCGCAACGGCCGTTGGCGCCAGGCCTGACCGCCCGGCGCGCCGATCCAGATCAGCGGCAGCCGCGCCAGGCTTTCGCCGCCCGGTCCGCAGCCGGTCTCGGTGCTCA
>SKHK01000100.1 GCA_007117005.1 Paracoccaceae bacterium | reverse complement strand
GGCCTGGGACCCGCTGCTGGACTGGGCCGCGGCGCGCTATGGCGTCACCTGGACCCGCGTGGACGGGGTCATGCCCGCCCCGCAGCCGCCGCGCACCGTGCAAAGGCTGACTGCGGAAATCGCCACGCTGACTGCGTTCGAGCTGACCGCCCTGCATGAACTGGTGGCGCTTTCCGGGTCGCTGATCATCGGGCTTGCGGTGCTGGAAAGCCAGGCCGCGCCCGAGGTGTTGTGGCAGGCCTCTCGCCTGGACGAGGACTGGCAGGCCCGCCAGTGGGGCGCCGATGAAGAGGCGCAGGCAAATGCGGCGCTGCGGCGCGAGGGGTTCCTGCAGGCGCGGCGTTTTCTGGTTGCCTGCCGCGCGGCCTGATGCAAAAGGCGTGCGCGTACCATCCGCTGCCTGCGGCTTGACCTCCCTCAAGCTTCGTCACACATTGGACGGACGATTTTTTCAGAATGTGGCCGAATGGCAACAGAAAGCAAGGCGAACACGATGAAGCGCGCGATCATTTCGGGGCTGATGCTGGCCGCTTCGATCGGTTTTCAGGCACCCGCGGCGGCACAGACCCTGGACATGGTCCGTGACCGGGGCAGCCTGCATTGCGCCGTGCCTGCCGATATGCGGGGCTTTGCGGTGCTTGATGCCTCGGGCAGTTGGAGCGGCTTTGACGTGGCTTTCTGCCGGGCGCTGGCCGCGGCGGTCCTGGGGTCATCCACGGCGGTCGAGTTCGTGCCCGGCTCGCGGGATGAGCGGATCGAGGCGCTGATTTCGGGCGAGGCCGATGTGGTTTCCGGCAATCTGGGCTGGCGCTACCAGACCGATGCGGAATGGCCGCTCAGCTTTGTCGGGGTCACGCTGTTTGACGGGCTGGGCTTCATGGTCAGCCGCGAACTGGGCGTCGCCGCGGCGCAGGAGCTGGATGGCCTGCGCATCTGCGTCGATCCGGAGGCCTCGTCCACCCGGGCGCTGGACGAATATTTCGGCACCATGGAAAAGACCTATGTCGCCGTGCCGGTGCATAGCCGGGCAGAGGTGCAGGAGCAGTATCTGGGCGGCGGCTGCGATGCGGTCAGCGCCGAACTGTCGCGCCTTGCCGCGATTCGGGCTGGATTCGCCGCGCCGGCGGATCATGTATTCCTGCCCGAGGTCTTTGCCCGCGAGCCGCAATCGCTGGTGGTGCGCGATGATGATCCGCAATGGGCCGATGTCGTGCGCTGGACGCTGAACGCCCTGATCCTGGCCGAGGAACTGGGCGTGACCTCGGCCAATGTGGACGAGCTTGCCGCCGGGACGCCGAACCCGCATGCCGCGCGGCTTCTGGGTGTCTCGGGCGACCTGGGTGCACTGCTGGAGCTGGAGCCCGACTGGGCCCGCCGGGCGATTGCCGCGGGCGGAAATTACGGCGAGATCTTTGCCGCCAATATCGGGCAGCAGACGCCTATCGGTCTGGCGCGCGGTCTGAATGCGCTGTGGACGCAGGGCGGGCTGATGTATTCGCCGCCTTTCAGATAGGATCCGTCGCAATGGGGCTCAAAGCGTATCGCGTGCATCCGCCTTCACGCGACCCGTTTTCCCCCATTGTTTTCGCATGCCGAAAGGCTCCGCACCGCCGGCCACTTCCGAGCGACAGGTTCTAGACGGCCAGTTCGCGCGGGACCACGAAATCACGCACCGCGCCGCTGCCAAAGGTCACGTCCTGCCAGGCGTCGATTTCGAAACTGGCGACCAGCGTGGCGCCGGTGGGATAGCGCTGATAGGCCGAATGGGCGGGGGCCTGTGCGACGATGCGTTCGGCGAATTCGGCAATGCCGGGATTGTGGCCGACCATCATGACCGTTTCGGCCTGCGCGTGCCGCAGAACGGCCATCATCACATCCGCCGGGGCGTGGTAAAGCGCGGGCTTGAGCACCAGAAGCGGGGTTGTCTCAGGGGCTGATGCATCCAGTGCGGCGGCGATCAGCGCCCATGTCTCGCGCGTGCGGGTCGCGTCTGAGCACAGCACCTCGCCCGGGACATACCCGCGAGACGCCAGCCAGTCGCCCAGATCGGCCGCTGCCTGCCGGCCGCGTGCGTTCAGCGGGCGGGCGTGGTCCGACATCATGGGGTCGTCCCAGCTGGATTTCGCGTGCCGGGTCAGGATCAGGCGCCGTGTCATGGGAAACACCCCGTCATCTGTGGAACTGCCGCATGTGCCACGCGGATTGTTCGGGCAGTCTTGCATGGCTTTGCGAGACGGGGCAAGCGCGTCGCGCCGCGCAGCCCTGCACCATGCAGCCCGTGCCGCCGGGGTTGTCCAGCCAAGCGTGGCAGGCCGCGATGTCATAGCCGTCGACCGGGCCTTTCAGCGCGCCGACCGGGCAGGCGGTCAGGCAGGGTTTGGCGGCGCAACCGTCGCAGGGGCACGGCTGCGCCGGCAGGCCAAGTGAAAAGGGCAGGGCCAGCGCGCCACGGAACGAAACCCAGAGCCCGGCCTGCGCATGGACCAGCAGGCCTGCCGGACTTTGCCAGATGCGGCCCGTCGCCAGTGCCCAGCGCAGGAAGGGCGGGTAGGGCGGTCCGTCAGAGGGGAAAACAGCCTGTCCGTTGTGGCGGCTGGCCAAGGCGCCCAGAACGCGCGTGGACCAGCGGTCCACCGGGTCTGGCCGCGCGTCCTGCCACTCGGGTTGGGTCTGCATATGGTGCCACCAGCCAGCGCCGCCCTCTGGCCCGACAAGCAGCAGGCTTGCGCAATCTGCCGGGCAGAAGGCCGGGTCCGGCGGCGCCTCGCCCAGTGCGACGAGGTGGTTCCTTGTCAGTGCGGTGCGCAGGCTGTCGGCCGGGAAGGGGGGCTTTGCCCCCCGCACGCTGCGCGTGCTCTCCCCAGAGTATTGGGGGCAAGATGAGGGGGCGCGCGCCCCGGTCACAGCCCTTCGCCGCGCGGGGTGATGCGGGGGGGCGTTGCGCGGATCATCGAGCCGGCGCCGTGTTCGGTGAAGAGTTCTAGCAGGCAGGCGTTGGGCACGCGGCCGTCGAGGATGACCACGGCGCGCACCCCGGACTCGATGGCGGCCAGCGCGGTTTCGGTTTTCGGGATCATCCCGCCGGCGATGGTGCCGGACTCGGTCATGGCGCGGACCTGATCGGGGTGCATCTGGGTGACGACAGCACCGGTTTCATCCTTCACGCCAGCGACATCGGTGAGCAGCAGTAGCCGGTCTGCCTGCAGCGCGCCGGCGATGGCCCCCGCGGCGGTGTCGCCATTGACGTTGAAGGTCTCGTTTTCCGCCATGCCGGTGCCCACCGGGGCCACCACCGGGATCATCCCGGCGGTGAACAGATCGCGCAAGATCTGAACATTCATTTCCACCGGGCGGCCGACGAAACCCAGTTCGGGGTCATCGGCCTCGCACACCATCAGGTCGTCATCCTTGCCCGAGATGCCGACCGCGCGCCCACCCTGATCGTTGATCGCCTGCACGATGCGTTTGTTCACCAGCCCCGACAGGACCATTTCCACCACCTCGACCGTGGCCTGGTCGGTGACGCGCTTGCCGCGGACGAAGCGTGATTCGATGCCGAGGCGCCCCAGCAGGTCATTGATCATCGGCCCGCCGCCATGCACGACAACCGGGTTCACGCCGACCTGGCGCATCAGCACGATGTCGCGGGCGAATTCGGCCATGGCCGCGTCATCGCCCATAGCGTTGCCGCCGAACTTGATGACCACCACGGCGCCGGTATAGCGCTGCAGATAGGGCAGGGCCTCTGACAGGGTGCGGGCTGTGGCGATCCAGTCGTGGTTCATGCTTTGGCGTCTCATGGCTATTCCATCGTGGCGATGGTGGCGCGCAGGGTGGCGAGTCCGTCGCCCTTTTCCGATGATGTGACGATCAGTTCCGGATAGGCTGCGGCATGGCGGGCCAGGGCGGCGCGGGTCTGGGCGAGGGTCTTTTCGCGGCCCTGTGCGCCGATCTTGTCGGCCTTCGTCAGGACCACCTGAAAGGTCACGGCGGCGCGGTCCAGCAGGTCCATGATCTGATGGTCCACGTCCTTGACGCCGTGGCGCATGTCGACCAGCACGAAAGCACGGCGCAGCGTGGCGCGGCCAGCCAGATAGGCTTTCAGCAGGGTTTGCCAGCGTTCCACCACCTTGACCGGGGCGCGGGCGAAACCATAGCCCGGCAGGTCCACCAGATAGCTGTGTGTGCCCAAGGCGAAATAGTTGATTTCCTGTGTGCGCCCGGGTGTGTTGGAGGTGCGCGCCAGTGCCTTGCGCCCGGTCAGCGCGTTGATAAGGCTGGACTTGCCGACATTCGAGCGACCGGCAAAACAGACCTCCAGCCGGTCGGCCGGCGGCAGCCCGTCCATCGCCACCACGCCCTTGATGAAATCGACCGGCCCGGCAAAGAGCTTGCGCCCGGCCTCGGTGTCCTCGGGTGTGGGATCGGGGGTAAGCGGAAAGGGCAGGGTCATGGCTGCACGCTGTCACCTGTGGCGATGGTGCCGCCCTTGATCACCTGGGCATAGACCCCGAAATCCATATGGCCCCAGCCGGCCTGCAGTGCCGCCAGCGTGTCGGCGTCGGTCTGCCCGGTTTCGGGGTTCGCGCAGGTGGCCACGCAGCGGGTGATGCGTTCGACCACGCGCAGCCGGGCGGCGCCGATGGTGATTTCGCGCCCCGGCAGGTCGAATTCCTGCCATGGCGCCAGCCCGTCCAGCCACAGATTGCCGCGAAAGCGGTGGATCGACAGGTCCTGCCCCATGCGGTGCGACAGGTCCCGCAGCGAGGACAGGCTGAGAACCGAGATGAAGGGATCGGGCACATCGGTCAGCGCGCCGCCATCGGCGCGGCTGACCAGACGCGCCGGCGCGGGGCGCGAGGCTGGCCAGAGCGGGCGCAGCCAGTCCACCAGCGCATCGCCCCCGGCCGGCAGGAGCGCGGTAAAGGACGGGCGGCCGGGGTGGCTGAGCGTGATCTCGCCGGTCTCATCCCGGTAGCGGGCGCGCACGGCCTGCAGGCTGCCCTCGGCCGCGCCGCGCAGGAAGCGCTGCTTCGGCTCCCAGCCGTCTGGCCGGTCGAACCCTGCCGCCTCATGCGCCACGGCAAAGGCGCGGTCATGCGGCAGGGGCTGGCCCGGTGTCAGGGAGACCTGCGCGATCTCCTCGTATCCCACCGACTTGATGGGGTGACGGCAGATATGGGCCAGCCGCGCGGCGCTCACTTTGCGGTATCGCTTTTCTTGCGTTTGAACGTGTCACGGATATTGCCGAATATGTCCGGCTTGCTGCCGTTCAGCCGCATGATGGAGTATTGCTGCACGAAGGTGATGACGTTGTTGCCGATCCAGTAGAGCAGCAGGCCAGAGGCGAACCCGCCCAGGATGAACATGAAGATCCAGGGCATCCAGTTGAAGATCGTCGCCTGCAACTGGTCAGTCGGTGCCGGGTTCAGGCGCATCTGCAGCCACATGGTGAAGCCGAACAGAAGCGGCATGATGCCGATCAGGATCAGCGCGGCAAAGCTGTTGGGGTCCGGCGCCGCCCAGGGCAGCAGGCCGAAGAAGTTGACGATCGACGTGGGGTCCGGCGCCGACAGGTCGTTGAAGACGCCGACCCAGGGCGCGTGACGCATCTCGATGGTGACGAAGATCACCTTGTAGAGCGAAAAGAAGATGGGGATCTGCAGCAGGATCGGCAGGCAGCCCGCGGCGGGGTTCACCTTTCTTTCCTTGTAGAGCTTCATCATCTCCTGTTGCAGCTTCTGGCGGTCGTCGCCGGCGCGTTCCTTGATCGCCAGCATTTCCGGCTGCAATTCCTTCATCCGCGCCATGGATACATAGGATTTCCACGCCAGCGGCAGCAGGATGGCCTTGATGATCAGGGTCAGCACCAGGATCGACCAGCCCATGTTGCCCAGAATGCCGTTGATGAAATACAGCAGCGAGAAGATCGGCTTGGTCAGGAAAAAGAACCAGCCCCAGTCGATGGCATCGACGAAGCGGTCGATCTGGGCCTCGCGCTCATAGGTGCGGATGACGGTCCATTCCTTGGCGCCGGCAAAAAGCCGCGTCTGCACCTGGGCGCTGTCGCCAGGTGCGACGGTCATCGCGGCCATGCGCATCGAGGTCTGGTAGATATCGGCACCCGGCACATGCTGGGCGACGGCAGTGAAGGCCTGGCCGGGCATGCCGATCAGCGCGCCCATGAAATACTTGCCTGTCAGCCCGATCCAGCCGTTTTCGGCAACTTCGGTCACGCTGGCGGGTGTGCGTTCACGCTCGCTGACCCGGTAGTTGCGCATGTTGCGATAGCTGTCTTCGGTCAGACGGCCATCGGCCATCATGATCATCCCTTCATGAGAGATGAAGAAATTCTCCAGGTCCGAGGGCAGGCCGTGCTGGGCAAGGATGCCATAGGGGCTGAGCGTCACGGCCTCGCCGGTCTGGTTTTCCACCGATTGCGTGATGGTGAAGAGAAAGTTGTCGTCGATCTCGATCACGCGGGTGAAGATCAGCCCGGCGCCGTTGTCCCAGCGCAGGGTGACCGGGCTTTCGGGGGTCAGGGCGTTGTCGCCGACCTGTTGCCAACGCGTGTTGGGGCCGGGCACCTGGTCCAGCTGCAGCGATCCCCGCGGGGTCCAGCCGTGCAGGGCGTAAAAGGTGTCCCGGTCGCTGCCCACCGGATTGAAAAGACTGACGATATCCGAATCCGGATCGGTGGTTTCGCGGTAGTCGCGCAGTTGCAGGTCATCGAGCCGGCCGCCGGTCAGGGAAATGGTGCCGGTCAGGCGCGGCGTGTCGATGGCCAGGCGCACGACGTCATCCGGCGTCTCCTCGGCGGCGGTGGCGTCGGTTGTGGCGTCGGGTTCCGCGGGCGGGGGCAGAAGCTCGGTCTCGGCGATCTCTGGCGCTGTCTCCGGCGGTGGCGGGGGCGGGAACAGGGCGAACCAGCCGATGATGACCAGCAGGCTCAGCGCAAAGGCCAGAAGAAGGTTCTTGTTCTGATCGTCCATTCCGGGTCCCGCGATCATTTTGACATGTCGCGCCGGTTCAACAGATAGTGCCGCCAAAGGTCAAGCATAAACCCTGCCGCAGCGACCCGTGCCCCCGCAGCGACCCGCGCCCCCGCAGCGACCCGCGCCCCCGCATCGGCTCTGCGCCCCCGGTGCCCGGTTCTCGCCCCTCATCGCCCGCCCGTCTTCGCCCGCCCGACACCACCCGCTACTGCCGGCCACCGCCAGCCCGCGACCACAGGCTGATCGACAGGCCTTGGCGGCCGCACTGTGCGTTGCCGCGTGCGCGCTTGCGTCGCCTTCGCGCGGTGGGATCATCACCATCCCGGGGCCCGGCAGTCTATTGGCGCAGCGGGCCGGCCGTTGCGGCCTGCCGCCCGGCGGGCGCGCCCACGACCGGGGTGCCAAGCCGGTGCGGATTGGCCAGCAGCCAGTCACTGATCGCGGCTGCCGGCATTGGCCGCGCGATGGCAAAGCCTTGCAGATGCCCACAGCCCATCTGCGTCAGCAGGTTCGTTTCGTCGTCGCATTCGACGCCCTCGGCCAGGGTGTCGAGGTCCAGTTCCCGCGCCATCGACAGGATTGCCGAGACGATTTTCGTCTGTTGGTGATCCTTGTGCAGGTCACGCACGAAGGAGCGGTCGATCTTCAGGCGTCCCACGGCAAAATGGCGGATGCTGGCGATAGAGGCATGGCCGGTGCCGAAATCGTCCAGATCGACACCGCAGCCCATCCCGGCGAGCCGGGCGACGGTCTGCACGGCCAGGTCCTCGGTATTCTCGGCGATCACCTCTTCCAGGATTTCCACCACCAGCCTTTCGGGCTGCAGGTCGCGCGCATCCAGCGCCCAGGCGGTCTGGTCGGCAAGGCGCGGATTGCGCAGGTCTTCCTGTGAAAGATTGACTGCCACGTTGGGCACGTACAATCCGGCCTTGTCCAGGCTGACGAGCAGGTCCAGCGAATCATCCAGCATGCGCTGGGCCAGACGTTGCCCCAGTCCGGCCTCTGCGATGCGGGGCAGAAAGACCGCCGGCGAAAGAAGACCCTTGTACGGACAGTGCCAGCGCGCCAGCGCCTCCATCCCGGAGACATGTCCCGTCGCGGCGGCGATTTGTGGCTGGAAATGCGCGCAGATCGATCCGTCATCCAGTGCCGTGCGCAGGGTCTTGTGATCCTCTCGCGCCACCAGGGCCGGCAGGTCCATGGCGTTGAAGGACAGGATTGTCCCCGGGGCGATCTGGCGCGCGCGCTCCGCCGCCATGGCTGCGGCCTCCATCATGTCCAGCCCCTGGCGTCTTGCTGCAGCGGTGTCGATGCACAGTCCCGCCGACAGACTGATCAGCCCATGCAGCGCATCGCCGCCGGGCTGGGTGGTTAGCTGGTGTTGCAGGCGCCGTGCAGTGGCGGTGGTGGTTTCCACATCCATCGACATCTGTCCGGTCAAGGCCACGGCAAATCCGTCCGGCGGCAGCAGGCAGAATCCGTCTCGCCTGCGCAGGGCCGAGCCCAGTCGCACCGTCATTTCCTGCATCACCGCCTCCAGCCGCGCTGCGCCGTAGAGGGATTGCAGGCGTTCCGCGTCATCGAGGCGCAGGACCAGGGC
>SKHK01000214.1 GCA_007117005.1 Paracoccaceae bacterium | reverse complement strand
TGGCGGCCAGAGAGGGGCGCCCGGCGGGGCGAGTCATCGTGCTGGCCCGCAAGGGCGCGCGCGCGCCCTTCGCGCTGCTGGCGCCGCTGATCCTGCATGAGGGCGCATCTCACCCTGGTGACCGGGATCACTTCACGCCTCAGGCGCAGGCCCTGCTGCGCGATGGCCGGGCGCTGGACTGGGCATGATTCTGCCCTGCGCCGGAATGCAACAAAATCGTGACGAGTTTCATGTGACAAACGACGAAATCTGTGGTGCACTGTCTGGACGACCCAACCTAACAGGAGGACGTCCATGTCGCTGACTTCGCATCTTCAGGAACTGCGCCGCAAGCATGAAGCCCTGTCGGAAAAGGTGGAACAGGCGCAACGTGCCCCTGGCTTCGACGATCTGACCCTTGCCGACCTGAAGAAGCAGAAACTGCGCCTCAAGGAAGAGATCACCCGCCTGGCGGCGACCGCCTGACAGGGGCGGCGGGCACAGCCCTGCCGGCGCGCGCGGCCAGCGCCGCGCCGCCGGTAATAAGAGCCGCTGCCACAGCCAATGCTCCGCTGGCGGGCGCCAGACCGCTGGCGACCAGCACCAGCGTCGACAACAGCGGTGCCGCATAGGCCATGGTGCCCAGCAACTGGATGTTGCCGCGTTTCACGCCGATATCCCAGGTCAGAAAGGACAGGCCCACCGGGCCCAGCCCCAAGGCCACCACCGCGGCCCAGCCACGGGCCGTGTCAGGCCAGGCGGGGGCCTCGAACAGCCAATGCGCCAGACCTGACAGCGCCGCGCTGGCCAGACAGAAGATGGCCACGGCCGCGGTGGGCACATGGCCCAGCCGGCGGGATATCAGCGAATAGCCGGCCCAGGTAAAGGCGGCCAGCAACGCAAGGAGGTAGCCCGTGCCGGCACCGGATGGCGCGGCGGCCCCTCCGGCGATCAGCAGCGCCGCGCCGGCAAAGCCGCATGACGCGCCCAACACATGGCCCGCGCGCAACCGCTCGCCCGGCATCAGCCCCGACCCCAGCACGATCAAGAGCGGCCAGAGATAGGCGATCAACCCCGCCTCGGCCGGTGGCGCCAGGCGCAGGGCACTGAAATAAAGCAGGTGATAGCCCAACAACCCCATGGTGCCGAAAAGATACACGGTCAGTGGCACATCCCGCAGCACCGCCAACCCGCCGCGCATCCCCAGCCATGTCAGCGCCGCCGTGCCGCCGATGCAGAAACAAAGCGCGTTCAGCAACAAGGGCGGCACCGGCGCGCTGAGTACTGTCAACGGCGCCAGCAAGGCCCACATCAGCACCGCGCTGAACCCCACGGCCGTCGCCGCGCCCCGGCTCATTGCGCCATCCACCCGGCAAGCTCATGGCACGTTACGCGCAGGCGAGCATCGGTCCCGGCCCTTTGACACGCGATACCGGCGGGAACCAGCCTGCCGCATGCAAACAGGTGAACGCGACAGGCTTCATGGTCCATCATCTTGCCGGAAATACTCTCGGGGGGTGAATTGCTCTGAAAGGGCAAGAGGGGGGCAGACGCCCCCCTCTCATCCGTATCAGTCGACGTGACTTTTGGTCAGACGAAGAACTGCGCGCCGTTGGCACTGATCGTCGAGCCGTTGATGAAGCCCGCGTCATCGGCCACCAGAAAGGCCACGCAACGCGCGATCTCCTCCGGCTCGCCCAGCCGGCCGGCAGGGATCTGGGCGATGATGCCCTCGCGCACCTTCTCGGGAACCGCCATCACCATGTCGGTGCCGATATAGCCAGGGCAGACGGCGTTGGCGGTGATCCCGGCGCGCGCGCCCTCCTGCGCCAGGCTTTTCACGATGCCCAGGTCGCCCGCCTTCGTCGCGGCATAATTGACCTGCGCGAACTGGCCCTTCTGCCCGTTGATCGATGAAATCACCACGATCCGGCCGAACTTGCGCTCGCGCATGCCGGGCCAGACGGGGTGGATGGTGTTGAAGACGCCGGTCAGGTTGGTGTCGATCACCGCCTTCCACTGTTCAGGCGTCATCTTGTGAAAGGGCGCGTCGCGGGTGATGCCGGCATTGGCGACCACGATCTCCACCGGTCCCAGATCGGCCTCCACCTGCGCGATTCCGGCTTTCGATGCCTCATAATCGGCGACATCCCATTTGTAGGTCTTGATGCCGGTCTCGGCGGTGAATTTCGCCGCCGCCTCGTCATTGCCCGCGTAGCTGGCCGCGACCGTGTGGCCCGCCGCCTTCAGCGCCACCGAGATCGCCGCGCCGATGCCGCGCGAGCCGCCGGTAACCAATGCAACCCGTCCCATGATTCCTCCCTTTTCACATGGCCTGGTAATTTGCTTAACTGTCGGGTGCGGCGGGCGCAACAATATTGCCCGCCGCCTGCGCCGTTCAGCGTTCCAGGCACATGGCCACGCCCATGCCGCCGCCGATGCACAGCGTCGCCAGCCCCTTTTTCGCGCCGCGGCGCTGCATCTCGAACAAGAGCGTGTTCAGGATGCGCGCGCCAGAGGCGCCGATGGGGTGGCCGATGGCGATGGCGCCGCCGTTCACGTTCACCACATCCGGGTTCCAGCCCATGTCCTTGTTCACCGCGCAGGCCTGGGCGGCAAAGGCCTCGTTGGCCTCCACCAGGTCCAGATCGGCGGCGTTCCAGCCGGCCTTTTCCAGCGCCTTCCGGCTGGCATGGATGGGCCCGACGCCCATGATCGAGGGGTCCAGCCCGGCGGTGGCGTAGCTGGCGATACGCGCCAGGGGCGTCAGCCCGCGGCGTTCGGCCTCCTCGGCCGACATCAACAGCACCGCCGCCGCGCCGTCATTGATGCCGCTGGCATTGGCCGCGGTGACTGAGCCGTCCTTTGCAAAGGCCGGGCGCAGTTTCGCCATCGCGTCGATGGTGGCGCCGTGGCGGATGTATTCATCCTGATCAACGGTGATGTCGCCCTTGCGGGTCTTCACGGTGAAAGCGGCGATCTCGTCGGCAAAGCGCCCGGCCTTCTGTGCGGCCTCGGCCTTGTTCTGGCTGGCGACGGCAAAGGCGTCCTGCTCTTCCCGGGTGATCTGCCATTTCTCGGCCACGTTTTCGGCCGTCTGGCCCATGTGATAGCCGTTGAAGGCGTCCCACAGCCCGTCCTTGATCATCGTGTCGATCATCTTGGTGTCGCCCATCTTGGTGCCCGCGCGCAGATGCGCCACATGCGGGGACAGCGACATGTTCTCCTGCCCGCCGGCAATGACGATGCCCGCGTCGCCCAGCTGGATATGTTGCGCGCCGATGGCGACCGCCCGCAGGCCAGAGCCGCAGACCTGGTTCAGCGACCAGGCCGCCGATTCGACCGGCAGGCCCGCGTTTATGTGTGCCTGACGGGCGGGGTTCTGGCCCTGGCCCGCGGTCAGCACCTGGCCGAGGATGGTTTCCGAAACCTCTGCCTTGTCGATCCCGGCGCGGGAGACCACCGCGCCCAGAACGGCGGCGCCCAGATCATGGGCGGGCGTATTGGCGAAGGCACCGTTGAAGGACCCCACGGCAGTCCGCGCGGCGGATACGATCACGACATTGGTCATTGGCTGCTCCTCTCGCAAGCTGAGCGGCAATGACGCCGCGTCAGAATCTGCTCCCGTCATACGCGGCAGCGCAGCGCATGGCAATGCGAGCGGGCGCAGGGCGGGCGCGAAGGCAGCCCAGCGGGCCGGGTGGCGCCGTGGAATGGGGCTTGCCGGCGAGGCGTGATGACCAAGGGGCGGCGCTGGTGCGTCCGGCGGCGGACTTCGCGGCGGCTCTGGACGCCAGCGTGGCGGCGTGTGGGCAAGTGGGCAGGGGCGCGAGCGAGCGCAAGGGCAGGCGTGGGCAAGGGCAGGTGGGTGGAGAGTGCACCCGGGCGGGCGGGGGCGCGGCCGACCGGGGCAAGGTGCTGGTTACGTCACGCCGACCGCCGAGCAAGCGATGCAGCCCATGATCAGGCGCTGAAACCGGACGCGCTCAGGTGCAGGCACTGCCTGCCGTGACGCCCCGTGCTGCGGCCCCGTTCCATCGGCAGGCCCGGCGGGTCCCGGTGCGTGGCCTTACGCCGGGCGCGCAAGCTTCGAATGTTGCCAGGGCGCCTCTGTCGACGGGATGCCGTAGAAATAGCCCTGCAGGCAGTCCACCCCGATATCGACCAGGAAGCGCGCATCCTCTGCCGTTTCCACCGATTCGGCGACGGTGAACATGTCGAACTGCCGGGCGATGGTGACCAGCGCCTGGGTCAGGACCTGGTTGTCCGGGTTGTCGGCGATGCCGCGGATGAACTGGCCATCTATCTTGACGATGTCGAAATAGAACTCTTTCAGATAGCGGAAGGCCGTGTAACCGGCGCCGAAGTCATCCAGCGCGAAACAGATCCCGCGCGACTGCATGTCGGTCATGAACACGGTCACCAGATCCGGCATGATCATCGCCGATGATTCGGTGATTTCCAGGATCAGCCGCTCCGCGATCGTCGGATCGTTGCGCAAGCCACGTTCCAGTGTCGCCAGCCAGGCCGGATACCCGATGGAGCGCGCCGACATGTTCACCGCCAGCCGCAGCCCGGGTTCGCGCGCCAGCGCCAGCAGGCTGAGTTCCAGCGCCAGACAGTCGATCCGCCGCCCGCTTTCGGTCCGTTCCACCGCATCCATGAAATCCCGCGCCGGCAGCACACGGCCATTGCGGTCCAGAATGCGGATGAAGCCCTCGTAATAGGCGATGCGATTGGTCATTCGCGCCTGGACGATGGGCTGATAGGCCAGCAGCGCGCGCCGGTCGTCCAGCGCTTCGCGCACCATGTCCACGGTTTCCTGCCGGCGCAGGTCATTGGCCGCGTCAAGTGGGCTTTCGAAGCCGCTTTCGGGCACATCGGCGCGCTGCATCGGGTCTGACGTGAAATTCATGGTCATGGGCCTGCTCGCTTCGACAACGCCGCCAGCTTGCCGCCCAAGGCTTAACGGCGGGTGAAGAACAAACCATGGTCGCAGATTTTTCCGCCGCGCCCGGGGCGCTGATTGCGCAGCAACGGGCAGGCGACTATACCCGCGGGCAGAATGGGCAGGGCCGGAGACCGGAGCATGGCGGACAGCGCGAACAGCATGTGGGGCGGGCGCTTTGCCGGCGGGGTGGATGCGATCATGGAGGCGATCAACGCCTCGATCGGTTTTGACCGTCGGCTTTACGCGCAGGATATCGCCGGTTCGCGCGCGCATGCCGCGATGCTGGCCGCCCGGGGCATCATCAGCGCCGAGGACGCCGCCGCCATCGATCAGGGCCTGACCCGCGTGGCCGCCGAGATCGAGGCCGGCAGCTTTCCCTTCAGCCCGGCGCTGGAAGACATCCACATGAATATCGAGGCCCGGCTGAAGGACCTGATCGGCGAGCCCGCGGGCCGGCTGCACACCGCACGGTCGCGCAATGACCAGGTGGCGGTTGATTTCCGGCTATGGGTGCGGGATCAATGCGATGCGGCCATCGACGGGCTGACCGCGCTGATGCGGGCCTTCCTCGATCAGGCCGAGGCCGGCGCCGACTGGCCGATGCCCGGTTTCACCCATCTGCAGACCGCCCAGCCCGTGACCTGGGGGCACCACATGCTGGCCTATGTGGAGATGCTGTCGCGCGACCGGGGCCGGTTCATGGACGCCCGTGCGCGGATGAACGAATGCCCGCTGGGCGCGGCGGCGCTGGCCGGCACCTCGTTTCCCATCGATCGTGACATGACGGCGGCGGCGCTGGGGTTCGACCGGCCCACGGCCAACAGTCTGGACAGCGTGTCGGACCGCGATTTCGCGCTGGAGTTCCTGGGCGCGGCCTCGATCTGCGCCATGCATCTGTCGCGCTTTGCCGAAGAGCTGGTGATCTGGTCATCGGCGCAGTTCCGCTTCGTGCGGCTGTCGGATGCGTTTTCCACCGGGTCCTCGATCATGCCGCAGAAAAAGAACCCCGATGCGGCGGAGCTGCTGCGCGCCAAGTTGGGGCGGATCATGGGCGCGCATGTGGCGCTGCTGGTGGTGATGAAGGGGCTGGCGCTGACCTATTCCAAGGACATGCAGGAGGACAAGGAACAGGTCTTTGACGCCGCCGATACGCTTATGCTGGGGCTGGCGGCGATGACCGGCATGGTGCGCGACATGGCGGCCAACCGCGATGCCCTGGCCGCGGCGGCGGGTTCCGGCTTTTCCACCGCCACCGACCTGGCCGACTGGCTGGTGCGCGCGCTGGGCCTGCCCTTCCGGCAGGCGCATCACGTCACCGGCACGCTGGTGCGCATGGCCGAGGAGGCGGGCTGCGACCTGCCGGATCTGAGCCTTGTGCAGATGCAATCGGTCCATGCCGGCATCACGGATGACGTTTTCGGCGTGCTTGGGGTGGAAAATTCGCTACGCTCGCGCAGATCATACGGGGGCACGGCGCCAGAGCGCGTGCGGGAACAGGTGGCGACATGGCGCGAAAGACTGGGGTGACAAAGACCGGGGTGACATGGCTGCTGGCGCTGGGCGCGCTGATGGTGCTGGCGGCCTGCGGGGCGGACGGCGCGCCGGCGGTCGAGGGCGGCATGGACCTCGATGAATTCTGGAGGCGATAGGCCATGACCCCCATTCGCTGGCTATGGCTGGCCCTGGCGGTCTGGGGCACGGTGCATCCGATGTACTGGTTCATCACCTGGTTCATGGAAAACGAATGGTCGATCATGGCCATGGTCGATGCCTGGCATGTCAATGCCGCCACATCCGGCCTGGTCTGGGATCTGACCGTGGCGGCGGTGGCGCTGACCCTGTGGATAGTGGTCGAATCGGTGCAGACGCGCCACTGGCGCGGCCTGATTGCCATTCCCGCCATCTATTGCGTCGGCGTCAGCCTGGGTCTGCCGCTGTATCTGTTCCTGCGCAGCGCGCCTGGCGCGCTTGATCGCAAAAGTGCAAGTGCCTGAGACGGGCGCGCGAAAGGCATATGGACCATTTCATCTATCAAAACGGGCAGTTGCATGCCGAAGATGTGGCGCTGCGTGATATCGCCGCCAGCGTCGGCACGCCGTTTTATTGCTATTCCACCGCCACGCTGACCCGCCATTACCAGCTTTTGACCGATGCGCTGGACCCGCTGCCGCATCTGGTCTGCTTTGCGGTAAAGGCCAATTCCAATGTCGCCGTCCTGAAGGTGCTGGGCGATCTGGGCGCTGGCATGGATGTGGTCTCTGGCGGGGAATACATGCGCGCCCGCGCCGCCGGGGTGCCGGGCGAACGGATCGTCTTTTCTGGCGTCGGCAAGACGCTCGACGAGATGCGCCTGGCGCTGGGCGGGGGCATCCGGCAGTTCAACATCGAATCCGAGCCGGAAATGGAGGCGCTGTCTTTCGTCGCCTCCGAAATGGGGATCGAGGCGCCGATTGCCCTGCGCGTGAATCCCGATGTGGACGCCCGCACCCATGAAAAGATCGCCACGGGGCGCAAGGAAGACAAATTCGGCCTGCCCATCGCGCAGGCGCGCGACATCTACGCCCGTGCCGCCACCCTGCCTGGGCTGCGAATCGTCGGCGTGGACATGCATACCGGCAGCCAGCTGACCGACCTCGCGCCTTTCGAGGCCGCCTATACCAAGCTTGCCGATCTGACCCGCGCCCTGCGCGCCGACGGGCACAGCATCGACCGGCTGGACCTGGGCGGGGGCCTTGGCATCCCCTATACGCGGTCGAACGAAACGCCGCCCCTGCCCTCGGACTACGGTGCGATGGTGCAGCGCGTGCTGGGCGATCTGGGCTGCGAGATCGAGATCGAACCGGGCCGGCTGATCTGCGGCAACGCGGGCGTCATGGTGTCGCAGGTGATCTGGCGCAAGACCGGCGGCGCGCGCGAATTCCTGATCCTGGACGCGGCGATGAACGACCTCCTGCGCCCGGCCATGTATGACGCGCATCACGACATCGTGCCCGTCACCGAATCCGCCCCGGGCGAGCCGCAGGCGCTGGTCGATATCGTGGGTCCGGTCTGCGAAAGCGGCGACACCTTTGCCCGCCAGCGGGCCATGCCGCTTCTGCAATCAGGCGATCTGGTCGCTTTTCGCTCTGCCGGGGCTTACGGCGCGGTCATGGCGTCGGAATACAATTCGCGCCCCCTGATCCCGGAGGTGCTGGTGCGCGGGGATCAATTCGCGGTTATCCGCGCCCGCCCCGGGTATGACGAGATGCTGGCCCGCGATACAATACCTACTTGGATGCAGACGCAGGAGGCCTGATCCCGGCATGATCTTTCGCCAACGCCCTACCCGGGACCCGTTCGCCGCCTGCGCCCGCGCACTGGCGCTGACCCGGGCCGGGATGCTGGCGGAACGGCTGGCCGGCGCCTTCTGGCCGGCCTTTTCACTGGCGCTGATCGGCTGGGCGGCAATGGGCTTCGACCTCTTTGCCCATGTCACGTCGTTTTGGGGTTTCTGGCTGGGCGCGGCGGGGGTGCTGGCTTTCGTGCTGGCGCTGGGTTGGGGGTTTTGGCGTTTCCGCTGGCCCCGGCGGGCCGAGGCCGTGGCCCGGCTGGACCGCAGCCTGCCCGGCCGCCCGCTGGCCGCCCTGACCGACGATCAGGCCATCGGCGACGGCGACGCGCTGACCGCCGCGCTGTGGCAGGCCC
>SKHK01000126.1 GCA_007117005.1 Paracoccaceae bacterium | reverse complement strand
GCGCAGCGGGCTCTGGCGGCCGATCTGGTCGCCGCAGGGGCGATGGCGGTGATCGGCACACATCCGCATGTGGCGCAGCCGGTGGAATGGCAGGCCGGGCCGGCGGGGGCGGCGCTGGTGGCCTATTCGACGGGCAATTTCCTGGCCGGGCAGGCGGAACTGCCGCGCGCCTCTGGCCTGATGGTCTGGGCCGAGATCTGCGCCGACCCGGGCCGGCCGGGCCGGGCACGGCTGGCCGGTGGCGGCTGGCTGCCCACGCATCTGGACCTTTCGGGCGCCGATCCGGTGCTGGTCATGCCCCGCCCCGACGCTACTGGTCCCGATGCCACCGGCACCGCCGCCGAGGCCCGTGCGCTGCTGGCCCGGGTGGCCGGCGCCGCGCATGATCTTTCCGCCAGCGTCACCTGCCAACGCGGGCGGCGCTGGCGAGTGGGCGGCGGCTCTGCCCCATCCACCGCCAGCCCATCCGCACCCGCCCCGGGATCAGCCCCGCAGCCAGGCCCTTGACTGAACCGTACCCGTAACGCCCCCGAGCCCGTGACTGTACCTGTAAAGGAGCCGCCCATGTTGTTGCCCCCGTCACCCCTGGCCCACTGTCGCGTCCCCCGTGCCCTGGCCGCCGGCTGCGTTGCTCTTGCCGCACTTTTCGTCACCCCGGCCACCGCGCAGGACGGCCAGCAGGACGGCCCGCCCGCCGTCTGCCGCCCGGCGGCCGAGGCGCTGGTCCCGCTCAACCCCTGCGCCGGGCGCGACCGTATCAGCCTGGCCGTTGTCGGCGACGCGCTTTTGCATTCGCCCATCCAGCGGCGCGGCTATGCGCGTGGCTGGGCCGATGTCTGGGGCGCCGCCATCCCCTATTTCCGCGCCGCCGACATCGCCATCGCCAATCTGGAAGGCCCCACCGCGCCGGGCTTTCGGCGCGGCGGCCGGCAGGGGCGCGACCCCGGCCCGGTCTTCGACAATGTGGTCTACCAGGGCTATCCGCTGTTCAACTACCACCCCTCGGTCATCGACGGGCTGCGCGAGGCAGGGGTGTCGCTGGTCACCCTGGCCAATAATCACGCGCTGGACCGCGCCTCGCCCGGGCTGAACGCCACGATGGACGAACTGGACGCGCGCGGCATGCCCTTTACCGGCACCATCCGCCCCGGCGCGCCGCGCGATTTCTTCCTGCGGGTGCGCACGCGGATGGGGGTAATCAGCTTCATCGCCTGCACCTATTCCACCAATGGCATCCCCGACCCGCACCGCCAGGTGCTGATGTGTTTTCAGAACCGTGACGAATTGCTGGCCATGGTGGGGACAGAGGCCGCGCGGCCCGGTGTCGGCGGGGTGATCGTGCTGCCGCATTGGGGCACCGAATACAGCCACCGGCCGGAGGCCCGCCAACGTGCGCTGGGCCGCGACCTGATCGCCGCCGGGGCGATGGCGGTGATCGGCACGCATCCGCATGTCGTCCAGCCGTTCGAGACCTTTCCGGGGCCGATGGGCACCGGGCTGGTGGTGCATTCGACGGGCAATTTCGTGTCCAACCAGCGCGGGCTTGCGCGGGCGACGGGCATCATGGCCTGGGCCGAGATCTGCCGCCCCGCGCAGGGCGCCGGGCTGGCGCTGGCCGGGGCGGGCTGGCTGCCCTTGCAGATGGTATCGGACCGCCATGGCCGCGTGCTGACCTTTCCGGGGCCCGATGCACGGGGCGAAGGGGCGCAGGGCCGCGCACTGGTAGAGCGGGTGATCCCGGGCCATGATGTCTCTGGCGCGGTCAGTTGCGCCCGCGCGGCGCGGGCCAGCCGGGCGGCGCGCACCGAATGGGCCGCGCCGGATGGGCCGTAGCCCGGACAGGCGGATGCGCGGGGGCGCGGTGGGGCGCTACCGCGCGCAGCCGGCGCAGAAGGGGGTGGCGGGCAGCAGATCCAGACGCGCCTCGGCGATCTGTGCGCCGCATTGCGTGCAGAACCCGTAGTCATCCGCATCCATCCGGTCCAGCGCGGCACGGATCATGCGCAACTCATGCGCCCCTTCCTCGCCCAGCGCGCTCATCGCCTCGTCCTGCTCGCGCTCGGTGGCCAGTTCCTCCCAGTCCTTCGACTGATGCGAGGCCAGCTCATCCTCGATCCCGTGCAGCCGCTCGTGCAGTTCCTTCATGCGGAACAGAAGCTGGGCGCGGTGGCGGTCGATGACGGCGGGGGGCAAGGTGTCGGGGGGCAAGCTGGTGGGGCTGGTCATGGCATTCTCCTTCTGCCTGGCGCCATCTTGCACGGGGCTGACAAAGGCGTGAATGACATGGATCAATACAAACGTATTCAGAACTTGCAATATGAAGTGGAGTGTCTATATTGCCCTCAGCAACCGAAAAGGGAGAGACCCGTGAAACCCGAAGTCTACGCCTTCTTTGACGAGGCCACCTTCACCGTCACCTATGTGGTGCGCGACCCCCAGTCCTCGAAAGCCGCCATCGTCGATTCGGTGCTGGATTTCGACTATGCCTCCGGGCGCACCGACACGCGCTCGGCCGATGCCGTGATCGCCTTTGTCCAGGACAAGGGGTTCGAGGTCGAGTGGCTGCTGGAAACCCATGTCCATGCCGACCACCTGTCTGCCGCGCCCTATATCCAGGAAAAGCTGGGCGGCAAGATTGCCATCGGCGAAAACATCCGCATCGTGCAGGACACCTTCGGCAAGGTGTTCAACGAGGGCACCGAATTCCAGCGTGACGGGTCGCAGTTCGACGCGCTGCTGAAGGAAGGCGACAGCTTTCATATCGGCCAGATGCGCGGCGATGTGATGCATACGCCGGGCCACACGCCGGCCTGCCTGACCTATGTCATCGGCGATGCGGCTTTCGTGGGCGACACGCTGTTCATGCCGGATTTCGGCACCGCGCGCTGTGACTTTCCCGGCGGTTCGGCCGATGTGATGTGGGACTCGATCCAGAAGATCATGGCGCTGCCCGACGAGACGCGCATCTTCGTCGGCCATGACTACAAGGCCGAGGGGCGCGACGATTACGCCTGGGAAACCACGGTGGGCGCGCAGAAGCGGATGAACAAGCATGTCGGCGAGGGCAAGTCGAAGGACGATTTCGTCCGCGCCCGTACCGAACGGGACGCGCAACTGGCCATGCCGCGCCTGATCATCCCCTCGCTGCAGGTGAACATGCGGGCGGGCCAGATGCCGCAGCCCGAAGACAACGGTCAGGTCTATCTGAAGGTGCCCGTGAACGGCCTGTGAACGGGCGCTGAACGGGTACTGACGGGCCATCGGCAAGAACCGGATCGGACCGGCGGGCATGGCGAAAACGGCCACGCCCGCCGCATGCGGACTGACAACAATGGAACATGAAAAATGATCGAAACAGACTGGATATGGGGCCTTGTCGGCGGGCTGATGATCGGCTCGGCGGCGGCGATGTTCCTGCTTTTCAACGGGCGGATCATGGGGGCGTCGGGCATTCTGGGCGGGCTGGTGGACCGCTCTGGCCTGGGCAACTGGGCTGAACGGCTGGCCTTCATCGCCGGGCTGGTGGTGGTGCCGGCGCTGATGCTGCCGCTCTACAGCGTGCCGGTCAGCACCAATATCACCGAGAGCCTGGCCATCGTGGTCGCCGGCGGCCTGCTGGTCGGCATCGGCACGCGCATCGCCAGCGGCTGCACCTCTGGTCACGGCGTTTGCGGCATCTCGCGTTTCTCGCTGCGCGGTATCGTGGCGACTGTCTTCTACCTGCTCGCCGGTGGGTTGGGCGTGGTGCTGTTCCGTCACCTGCTGGGGGTTATCTGACATGCTGCGTATTCTTCTCTCGCTCGCCTCGGGCGGGCTGTTCGGTGCGGGCCTTCTGGTTTCGGGGATGACCGACACCACCAAGGTGCAGGGCTGGCTGGATGTCTTCGGCGCCTGGGACCCGACGCTGGCCTTTGTGCTGGGCGGCGCGATCATCCCCATGGCGATTGCCTGGATGGTGGCCGCGCGGCGCGCGCAGCCGGCGTTGGGCGGCAGCTTTCCGCCTGCCCCGGCACCGGAACTGGACCGTCGCCTGATCCTGGGCTCGGTGCTCTTCGGGGTGGGCTGGGGGCTGGTGGGGCTGTGCCCCGGCCCGGCGATGGCCTCGATCACCTGGGGCGGCACGGGCGGGCTGGTCTTCATGGCCGCGATGATCGCCGGCATGCTGCTGGCGCCGGTGCTGCGCGACCGGCTGGCCGCCCCCGCGCTTGCCGTGCGCTGAGCGGGCGGTTATGTCCGTGATGACAGGGGGCCCGCCCAAGGCAGGGCGGGCCCGTTCCGTTTTACCCCGTTCCGATTCAAGCCCCGCGAGGACGCCATGAGCATGGAAATCCGCCCCCTTGACGACCGCTATGCCGTCAGCCCCCAGATCACGCCAGAGGATATCCCGGCGATTGCCGCGGCCGGTTTCACCACCGTCATCGACAACCGCCCCGATGCCGAGATCCCGCCCGAACTGCATGCCGAGACCCTGCGCCCGGCGCTGGAGGCGGCGGGGATCACGCTGGTGGTCAATCCGGTGGTCGGCGGCGCGCTGACGATGGAGAATGTCGAGGCCCAGCGCGCCGGCATGAAGGCCGCCGGGCAAGACGGGGCAGGGGGCAAGGTGCTGGCCTATTGCGCCAGCGGGAACCGGTCGTCCATCGTCTGGGCGCTGGCGCTGGCCGGCCAGCGGCCGACTGACGAACTGATCGCGGCGGGCACGCAATACGGCTATCAGGTGGCCCAGTTCCGCGACCTGATCGACAAGCTGGCCGCCCGGGCCTGACAGCCGGTCCTGCGCCCGGTGCAAGTGGAGGGGGGGGGCTGCCCCCCGTCCGCCTGGCGGCGGCCTCCCCCCGGAGTATTTCCGGCAAGATGAGGGGGCGGCCCGGGTGGCGTTCGATCCATGACCTGGAGGTGTCCGGCCTGTCCCCGGCGCCTCTGGCAAAACCCGGTCGGTCGGACTAAGTCTGACCGACCATAAGCCAAGGACGCCCCCGATGCGATCCCTCGCCAGCCGGGCGCCGCAAGCCCCTGATCCCGCCAATCCCGATCTCGCCAACCCGGCCGAGGCCAGCGGTTGGGTCACCATCGCCAAGGTGGCCCCCTATCTGTGGCCGCAGGGCGAGACCGGTCTGCGCACCCGCGTCGTATTGGCGCTGATCTTCCTGCTGGCGGCGAAACTGGTCGCCGTGGGCACGCCCCTGATCTACAAGGCCGCCGTTGACGCCCTTGTCCCCGGCGAGGCGGGCGCGGGCTGGATGGTGGCTGTTGGCGCCGTGGGCCTGACCGTGGCCTATGGCATGGCGCGGCTGCTGGGCGTGGTCTTTCAGCAATTGCGCGATGCCGTCTTCGCCCGCGTGGCGCAGCGCGCGCTGCGCCGGCTGGCGTTGCAGACCTTTACCCATATCCACCGGCTGAGCCTGCGCTTTCACCTGACACGCAAGACCGGGGGGCTGAGCCGGATCATCGAGCGCGGGGTCAAGGGGGTCGAATTCCTGCTTCGCTTCCTGCTGTTCAGCATCGTGCCGCTGATCCTGGAGCTGCTGATGATCGCGGCGATCTTCGTTTTCCTCTTTGACGCGCGCTATCTTGCCGCCATCGTGGTGACGATCGCGCTGTATGTCTGGTTCACCTTCAAGGTCACGGAATGGCGGGTGAAGATTCGCCGCGTGATGAACGAGCAGGACACCGACGCCAACCAGAAGGCCATCGACAGCCTGCTGAATTTCGAGACCGTGAAGTATTTCAACGCCGAGGCGCGCGAGGCCCGGCGCTATGACCGTGCGATGGCGGCCTACGAGGCGGCAGCGGTGAAGACCGCGACCTCGCTGGCGTTTCTGAATGCCGGGCAGTCGGCGATCATCACCGCGGGGCTGGTGGTGGTGATGGTGATGGCGGCCATCGGGGTGGAGCAGGGCGCGCTGACGGTAGGCGATTTCGTCATGGTCAATGCCTATATGATCCAGATCACCATGCCGCTGAATTTTCTGGGCACCGTCTACCGCGAGATCCGTCAGGCGCTGGTCGATATGGGGCAGATGTTCGGGCTGCTGGAATACCCGCCCGATGTGGTGGAAAAACCCGGCGCCGGCCCTTTGCGGCTTTCGGGTGGGGCGGTGCGGCTGGAGGATCTGCGCTTTCACTACGACCCGGCGCGCCCGATCCTGAAGGGGATCACGCTGGACGTTCCGGCCGGGACGACGGTGGCGCTGGTTGGCGCTTCCGGGTCCGGCAAGACAACCATCGGGCGGCTCTTGTTCCGCTTTTACGATGTCTCGGCCGGGCGGCTGATGATCGACGGGCAGGATATCCGGGATGTGACACTGGACAGCCTGCATGCCGCGGTCGGTGTGGTGCCGCAGGATACGGTGCTGTTCAACGATACTGTCTTTTACAACATCGCCTATGGCCGCGACGGTGCGACGCGCGCAGAGGTCGAGGCAGCGGCAAAGGCCGCGCGCATCCATGATTTCATTGTGTCGCTGCCTGACGGGTATGACACCCAGGTCGGCGAACGGGGGCTGAAGCTTTCCGGCGGCGAGAAACAGCGCGTGGGCATTGCGCGGACCTTGCTGAAGGACCCGGCGATCCTGCTGCTGGACGAGGCGACCTCGGCGCTGGACAGCCAGACCGAGGGGGATATCCAGCTGTCCTTGCGTGAGATGGGGCAGGGGCGCACGGTGGTCATGATCGCGCATCGCCTGTCAACTGTGGTCGATGCCGATGCGATCGTGGTGCTGGATGCGGGCGAGATCGTCGAGCAGGGCAGCCATGCCGCATTGATGGCGCGCGGCGGGCGCTATGCCGCGATGTGGCGCCGGCAGGACAGTGACGACGTGGATGTCGCCCCGTAGCCGGTTCCGGCGGCGTGCCTGTGGCTGGGCTGTCAGGCATAGGGCGCAGGGGGCGGGCGCAGGGGGCGGCGCGCTCGGACACCCGCAGGGGGTGCCCTCGCGCGCCGCGCCCGAAGCCCTTTGGCTTCGGGCTGGCGTCAACGCTTGCCGGTGGCGCAGGTGGAAATGCCGAACAGCCGATAGGCCGGGCAGGTCTGAAAGATGCCTGTGGCCAGCGGCACCAGGCCGATCAGGTAGAGCACCCGCCAGCTTGATTCGGTATTCAGGAAGAACCCGAGGACCAACGCCGCGCCGATGAGGATGCGGATGATTCGGTCGATAGTGCCGACATTTGTGGTAAACATTTTCTGGTCCCTGGTTTGTGTGCGATCCCGACCTTGGCAGCGTCGGAGAGGGAAGGGGTGCACGGAATGCGGGTATCCGAAGGCGACAGGGCAGCCCTGCCGGGCAGGTGACGCTTCCGGCACCGGACAGGGTGTCCGGCGTCAGGGATTATATACATACGAAAATTCGAATGTCTATTGCTGCGCTGCGATCATTCCGTCGCAGGCGCAGTGACGGTCTGGTTGCCGCTGTTACCTGACCTCAGCTGGCCTGCGCGGTCAGCGCGTGTAAGGCGGTGGTACATCGTAGCGATGACGATGAAAATGCCGCGCGATGAAGCCTGGCCCGTGCACGCGGCGGCACCCATCGCGCAAGGGTCGGCCATCATGCAAGGCCACGGCCTGTGGGTCACGCTGCATGCCGCGCGGGCAGCCCGGATCGGTGCGATGCGTCCGGCGATGGGCGGGCATGTGGTGGTGGTGGCCGTGATGGGCGCCATGATGCGTGCCGGGGCTGACCGCCAGGCCCGACCCGGCCGAAAGAATGAACAGCGCGGCCGCAAGGGCGGTCAGCGGGGCGAGGCCGAGAAAAGGAAAGGGCATGTGCATCTCCGGCATGAAAGGCTTTGCGTCAGCATGCTGTAGAAAGGTAAGGGCATGGTTAACGCCGCCCCGATCTGCCACCCCGATCTGCCGCCGGGAAGATCACGCCCCGCTATCGCGCCCGCGCTTTTCGAACCGCGGCAGCATGGCAGAGAAATCCTTGCCGCGCCCGTCCTCTTCCTCGACGAAGCGCGCGTAAAGTGCCGCCGCCAGCGCGCCCATCGGCGTGTCGGCATCCGCGGCCGTCGCCGCCTGCTGGCTCAGCCGCAGGTCCTTCAGCATCAGATCGGCCGCGAAACCGGGCTTGTAGCCATTGTCCGCGGGCGATTGCGGGCCCACCCCCGGCGCCGGGCAATAGGCGTTCATCGACCAGGAATAGCCCGAGGAGGTGCTGACCACATCGAACATGCGCGCCCGGTCCAGGCCCAGCTTGTCGGCCAGCGCGAAGGCCTCGCAGGTGGCGATCATCGTGGCGCCCAGGATCATGTTGTTGCAGATCTTCGCCGCCTGGCCGGCGCCCGCCGCGCCGCAATGCACGGCTTTTTGGCCCATGATGTCAAAGAGCGGTTTCACCGTGGCAAAGGCCTGATCGCCGCCGCCCACCATGAAGGTCAGCGTGCCCGCCGCCGCCCCGCCGACCCCGCCGGACACGGGCGCATCCAGCGCCCCCAGCCCGGCGGCCGCCGCCCTGTCGGCCACGGCGCGGGCGCTTTCCACATCCACCGTGGAACAATCGCACAGCACCGCGCCCGCGCTCATCGCCGGGATCACCTCATCGGCCACGGCGCGCAGGATGGCGCCATTGGGCAGCATGGTGATGACCACCTCGGCGCCCTCTGCCGCTTGCGCCGCGCTGGCTGCGCCCACCACGCCCTCCGGCATCGGCGCGGCCAGATCGAACCCCGTCACCTGATGGCCTGCCGCAACCAGATTGGCGGCCATCGGCCCGCCCATGTTGCCCAGTCCGATGAACCCGATCTTCATGCCGTCTCCTCCCATT
>SKHK01000186.1 GCA_007117005.1 Paracoccaceae bacterium | reverse complement strand
GACCCTGGTGTCCCGGGATACCGACGAACCCATCGAACCGAAACTGATCGACGCAAGGACCGGGAAAGAGATTACACCTCGGTCGGTGCGGGCGGTTTCAGACGATAAAGCATCGCCCTCGGCGCCGTGACCAACCGCGTACGCCGCCATCTCGGCCCCCGGGATCGCGGCTGTGGAGCGCATGATCTTCAGCACATCCCGGGCCTTTCGGGATATCGCTGCAAGTGCACAGGCTCTTATCGCAATCGTGGCATCACCGACGTAAGGGGCGGGAAACGGCGGTGCCGGGATGCAGCAAGGAATTAGCGGGCTCTCTCGATTGACAGCTTTTCCGAAAACCAGGTACCCGATGGGCTGCTGCCACGAAGCGAACACACGGGTTCCGAACTTCAGTTTGCAGCGCCTTCCGCCAACAGCCGGCGGCGAGATGGGGGATACGACGGCGGCGAAGTAAGCGAGACTCGCCGTCCAGACACTAAAGAGAAACGGATATTCTCGTCAAATTGGTGGAGCCGAGGGGGATCGAACCCCTGACCTCGTCATTGCGAACGACGCGCTCTCCCAACTGAGCTACGGCCCCATCGACGCGCTGATACGGGCAATTTCGGGCGGGTGTCAAGGGCCAGACGGCCCTCTCCCTGCGTTCGCGGCATCGCCGGGACAGCCGCGGCATCAGGGCCGGGCGGGGGACAGGGCGCAGCGATTGCGCGTCCTGAAGTGGATGGATAGGGTGCGGGTGAAACCGGAATAGCGGAAAGCCCATCCATGACCCTGCGCGAGCGCATCGCTGCCGACCTCAAGACAGCCATGAAACAGAAGGACACGCTGCGCCTGTCCACCCTGCGTCTGATCAATGCCGCCATCAAGGACCGCGACATCGCCCTGCGCGGCGAAGGCGAAGACCGGCAATTGACCGATGCAGAGCTGGTGGCCGTGTTGACCAAGATGGTCAAGCAACGCCATGACAGCGCCCGCGCCTATGAGGAAGGCGGGCGGCTGGAACTGGTGGAGCGCGAAGAGGCCGAGATCGCCGTGCTGGAGACCTACCTGCCCCGGCAACTGACCGAAGCGGAAACGCAGGCCGCGATCGACGCCGCCATGGACGAGGCCGGTGCCAGTTCCATCCGCGATATCGGCGCCGTGATCGGCTTGCTGAAGGCGCGCCATGCCGGGCAGATGGATTTTGCCGTAGTCGGCCCGATGGTCAAGGCGCGGCTGGCCGGCGGGGGTCAGCCGTAGCCCTTCAGCGTGACCAGCAGGGTCTCTAATTCGGCGTGCAGGGCCACGCGTTCTTCCGGCGTCAGGAAGGCGCCCAGTTCCACCTCGCGCCCGCCGCCGGTCAGGGTCAGGTAATTTTCCACCGGCCCGCCCCGCGGGATCAGGTGCAGGCTGACCCACGCCGGGTCGGCGCGCCATTCCTGCACCGGCGCGCGCGGGTTCAGCCGGCGCAGATGGATGGCCCGGCGCGACAGGCGCATCTCCTCCAGCACGCTGCGATCTTGCCAGTTGCGCTGCAGCGCGAACCACAGGCCCCACAGGGCCAGCCCGGCAAAAGGCAGCAGCCCCCAAAGGACCGGATTGCCCAACACCGCCAGCAGGGGCAGCGCCAGCACAGCGGCGGTCAGGGCGATGATCCAGACAAAGCCTTGCGGTTGCAGCGCGTTGTGCGGCCAGGCGCGCAGCAGCCAATCCGCGCCTGTGGCCTGATGGCCGCTGGCGGCAACCACGCCACCGGACAGGGGCGCGGCGGGGATGTGCTGCTGCGGGATGCTTGCCTGTGTCAGGGCGTAAGGCATCGTCGATCAGGCCACCGGGAAAGGGAACGCAATGCGGAAAGTTATCTCGCCCGGCGCATCCGGCAAGGCCCGTCACGCCCCGCCACACCCCCCGCACTGAAAAGGGCCCCGGCAAACGCCGGGGCCCTTTCGCATTTTCCGTCCGCGCCCGCTTGGGCCCGGCCTTGCTGGGTCAGTGCGCCGGCTGCCGGTCCCAGTCCTCGCGCTTCGGCAGCGTTTCGAACGTGTGTTCGGGCGGCGGCGAGGGCAGGGTCCATTCCAGCGTGTCGGCGTGCTCGTTCCAGTAGTTGTTCTCGGTGACGCGCTTGCCGTAGAGCAGCGTGTAGATCACCACACCGATGAAGAACACGAAGGACGCGAAGGCGATGAAGGCCCCGATCGAGCTGACATAGTTCCACAGCGCATAGGCTTCCGGATAGTCGATATACCGGCGCGGCATGCCCTGACGGCCCAGGAAGTGCTGCGGGAAGAAGGTGATGTTGGAGCCGATGAACATGGTCCAGAAATGCACCTTGCCAGCCCATTCCGGGTATTGCCGCCCGGTCATCTTGCCCATCCAGAAATAGATCCCGGCGAAAAGCGCAAAGACCGCGCCCAGTGACATCACATAGTGGAAGTGCGCCACCACATAGTAGGTGTCATGATAGATCCGGTCGATCGGCGCCTGGCTGAGCACGATGCCGGTCACCCCGCCCACCGTGAACAGGAACAGGAAGCCGAAGGCCCAGAGCATCGGGGTTTCGAAGCTCACCGAGCCTTTCCACATCGTGGCGATCCAGGAAAAAATCTTGATCCCCGTGGGCACCGCGATGGTCATGGTGGCCAGCATGAAATAGGTCTGCTGGGTCAGCGACATGCCCACCGTGTACATGTGGTGCGCCCAGACCACGAAGCCCAGCGCGGCGATGGCGATCATCGCCCAGACCATCGGCAGATAGCCGAAGATCGGCTTGCGGCTGAAGGTGGCGATGACATGGCTGATGATGCCGAAGCCCGGCACAATGATGATGTAGACCTCTGGATGGCCAAAGAACCAGAGGATGTGCTGATAAAGCACCGGGTCACCACCACCTGCCGGATCAAAGAAGGTGGTGCCGAAGTTACGGTCGGTCAACAGCATGGTGATCGCCCCGCCCAGCACCGGCAGCGCCAGCAGGATCATCCAGGCGGTGATGAAGACCGACCAGGCAAACAGCGGCACCTTGAACAGCGTCATGCCCGGGGCACGCATGTTCAGGAAGGTGGTGATGATGTTGATCGCACCCAGGATCGACGAGGCCCCCGACAGGTGCACCGCGAAGATGGCGAAATCCATCGCGAAGCCGGCCTCATAGGTCGTGGAAAGCGGCGGATAGAGCACCCAGCCCACGCCCGCGCCGGTACCCAGATCGCCCCCGCCGCCCGGGGCGAACAGCGACATCACCGCCATCGAGGACCCGGCGACATAGAGCCAGTAGGACAGGTTGTTCAGGCGCGGGAACGCCATGTCCGGCGCGCCGATCTGCAAGGGCATGAAATAGTTGCCGAAGCCCCCGAACAGCGCGGGGATGACCACGAAGAACATCATCAAGACGCCATGGGCGGTGACCAGCACGTTCCACAGATGGCCGTTGGGCGCGTCGCAGTCGGTGCCGCCGGAAAAGAACCTGGCCCCCTCGGCGCACATGTACTGCACGCCCGGGTCCATCAGCTCCATGCGCATGTAGACGGTGAAGGCCACCGCGATGAAGCCGACAACCCCTGACGTAAGCAGGTAGAGGATGCCGATATCCTTGTGGTTCGTGGACATGAACCAGCGGGTGAAGAAACCCCGCGTGTCTTCATGCCCGTGAGCGGCTGCGTTGGCCATTCCTTGCTCCCGTTCCCTTGGGCGGTCGTTTCTTTTTCAGGGCTCTTGTTGGCGGCGCGCGGTTGCGCGCGGGCAGGCCCTTCGGTCCTTCTAAAGCCCCTGCCCCGAGCCGGCAACGCCTCTATTGTCGCAGCGGAGAAAAATTTGATCCAGATCATGGCGTCACGGCGCGGCCACCCCGGCCCGCGCATGACGTCAGTCGCGCGGGATCGGCAGTGATGCGGTGTCGGGCGCCGATGTGTCCGGCGAATCGACGGAGCCGTTCTCCTGGCCGTCGGCGGGCAGGTCCCCGGGCGCCAGATCAACACCAAGCTGCTTGCCGGTCTTCGCGCCCAGCGCCTTCAGCATCTCCACCTGCGCCAGCACATTGCCCCGCCCGCGCGACAGCTGGTTGAAGGCCGCGTCATAGCTGCCCTGCGCCTCGCCCAGCTTGCGGCCCACGGCCTCCATGTTGCCGACGAAACCCGCAACCTTGTCATAAAGCAGCCCGGCGCGGCGGGCGATTTCCTCGGCGTTGCGGTTGCGCCGCTCGGCCGCCCAGACATTGGCCACCGTGCGCAGCATCGCCATCAGCGTGGTCGGCGTGGCGATCATTACCTGCCGTTCCAACGCATATTCCATTAGCCCGCCATCCTCGCGCAGGGCCTCGGACAACGCGCCCTCGATCGGCACGAACAGGATGACGAAATCGACCGTCGCCTGTTCGGCCGCCTGATACTGCTTGCCCGCCAGGCCGCCGACATGCGCACGGAGCGAGGCCACATGCCGTTTGCGCGCGGCGGCCGCTTCAGCCGGGTCCTCGGCATTCACGGCCTCGGAATAGGCCAGCAGCGACACCTTGCTGTCGATGATCAGCGTCTTGCCGTCGGGGATGCGCACCACCACATCCGGGCGCAGGCGGGCGCCATCCTCGCTGGTGCGGCTGGCCTGGGTCTCGTATTCCTCGCCGGCGCGCAGGCCGGATCGTTCCAGGATCGTCTCCAGGATCATCTCGCCCCAGGCGCCCTGTTTCTGCTGGTCGGCCTTCAGCGCGCGGGTCAGGGCCAGCGCCTCTTTCGAGACCTCCTCCGACCGTTTGCTCAGCGCCATGATCTCGGCCTTCAGCGCGGCGCGGTCATCGACCGTGGCCTTGTGCACGTCCTTCAGCGCGCGCTCGAAATGGCCGACATGTTCGCGCAGCGGCGTCAGCGCGGCGTTCAGTCGCTCCAGATTGACCTTCGAGAATTCCTCGCCCTGAACCTTCAGCGCCTCGCGCGCCAGGGCCTGGAATTTCGCCTCCATCTCGGCTCGGGTCTGACGCAAAAGCTCCAGCTTCTCCTCGCTGGCCTGGGCCTGGTTACGCAATTCGGTGCGCAGCCCGGAAATGGTGACCGCCTGCGCCTCGCGGGCCTCGGCCTCTTGCTCCAGCCGCTGGCGCAGCGCTGTCACCTGGTCCTTCCAGGCGGCCAGTTCGGCGCGCTGCTCCTCCAAGCTGCGCTCAAAGCGGGTCTCGCGCTCGGCCAGCATGTCGCGGGCGGCCTGCAGTTCGGCCTCTTGCCGGGCGGCGCGGCTTTCGCTGACCTGCAGCCCCTCGCGCGCGGCATCCAGCCGGGGGCGCAGGGCGGCCAGATCGGCGGCCTGCCGTTCGATATCGGCCTGCCGGGCGGCCAGTTGCGCCTGGTAATGCGCCGCCTCGCCCTGAAGATCGCGCAGCGCGGTGTCGCGCTGTGCCAGTGCCGCGTCCAGCGCCGCCAGACGCCGGCGCGGCCCCAGCCCGCCCAGCCACAACACCAGCGCCAGCAGAAGGGTCACCGCCAGCACCGCCCCCCCGCCCAGAAGCAGGGGGTCGGTCCGGGCGATCAGCGCCTGAAGCTGGGCCATGTCCATCGCTGCAGGCTCCCTGTGCGCGCGATCAGCCGTTCAGACTGGCGAAACCCTTGCCCTCGGCGGCCAGTTTTTCCAGCAAGGGCGCGGGCTGCCAGAACCAGGCGTCGGTTTTCGCGGCCTGATGGATGGTGGCCAGCACGCGGTCCAGCCCCACCTGATCGGCGTGATACATCGGCCCGCCCCGCCAGCGCGGAAAGCCGTAGCCGAAGAGGAACACCATATCCACGTCCAGCGGCCGGGCGGCGATGCCCTCGCCCACCACGCGCGCGGCCTCGTTGATCATCGCAGCCATGTAGCGCTCGACGATCTCGTCATCCGTAAAGTCGCGCGAAGTGATGCCCTTTTGCGCGCGCTCGGCGGCGATGATCTCCTCCACCTCGGGGTCGGGGCGGCCTTTCGGGGTTTCCTCGTCATAGATGTAGAAACCGCGCCCTGTCTTGCGGCCCAGCCGGCCCATCTCGTACAGCTTGTCGGCCCAGTCGCCCCAGCGTTCCTGCGGGTCCTTGGTGGGGCGCAGGCGCTGGCGGGTCATGTAGCCGATGTCGATGCCCGCCAGATCGGCCACGGCATAGGGGCCCATGGCAAAGCCGAAGCCCTCCAGCGCGCGGTCGATCTGAAAGGGCGAGGCGCCCTCGAGGATCATGTGATCGGCGGCCAGACGGAACACCCGCAGAATGCGGTTGCCGATGAACCCGTCACAGACGCCGGCGCGGACCGGGACCTTCTTCAGCGCCTTGGCCAGCGCAAAGCCGGTGGCCAGCACCTCTGGCGCGGTCTTGTCGGCATCGACGATTTCCAACAGCCGCATCACATGCGCGGGCGAGAAGAAATGCAGCCCCAGCACATCACCCGGACGGCTGGTGGCGGCGGCAATCTCGTCCACATCAAGATAAGAGGTGTTCGAGGCCAGCACCGCGCCCGGTTTCGCCACTGCGTCCAGCTTCGCAAAGACCTCTTTCTTCACCTCCATGCTTTCGAACACCGCCTCGATGATCAGGTCGGCGTCGGACAGGGATGCGTAATCATCCGTCGTCAGCAGTTTGTCAGACAGGATGGCGTCGCGCTTTTCGGCCTTCAGCTTGCCGCGCTTCACGCTGCCTTCCAGCGTCTTCTCGATACCCTTGCGGGCTTTCGCCACCGCCTCGCCATCGCGTTCGATCAGCACGACCGACAGGCCCGACAGCAGGCAGGCCACGGCGATACCGCCGCCCATGGTGCCGCCGCCGATGATGCCGATCTGCGACAGCGCGCGGGGTTTGACCCCTTTCAGCTCCGGCAGTTGCACCACCTTGCGCTCGCCGAAGAACGCATGGATCAGCGCGCCGCGCTGGGGGCTGTCCATCAGCGTCATGAACAGGCGCCGTTCTTCCTTCAGCCCGTCCGGCAGCGTCATCGGGGCGCCGCGCACGGCGGCATCCAGCGCAGTCAGTTGCGCGATCTGGCCCGGATTGGCGCGGGCCACCTTCTTGCGCAGATCACCCAGCGCGGCCTCGTCCACCGCGGGGTTCGGCATCTCGCCGATGCGCCGCGGCCCGGCGCCCTGCGCCAGCAGGTCGCGCGCATAGGCCAGCCCCGCCGCGCGCGGCTCGTCCTCGCTGAGCCGGTCCACGATGCCCAGCGCCTCGGCCTCTGCCGCGGGGACCTGCCGGGCCGAGGTGATGATTTCTGCCGCCGGCATCAGCCCGATCAGCCGCGGCAGGCGCTGCGTGCCGCCCGCGCCCGGCAGGATGCCCAGCAGGGTTTCGGGCAGGCCGACGCGCGCCGATTTCAGCATCACGCGGTAATGGCAGCCCAGCGCCACCTCCAGCCCGCCGCCCAGCGCGGTGCCATGGATCACGCAGACCAGCGGCTTTTCCTGCGCCTCCAGCATGTCGCAGACCTGCGGCAGGCCGGGATCCTGCGGGGGTTTGCCGAATTCGGTGATATCGGCCCCGGCGATGAAGGTGCGCCCGGCGGCATAGAGAACCGCAATCTTTTCCGGCCCTTCGGCAAAGCGCGTCATCGCCGCCTCGATGCCGGCGCGCACGGCCTGGCTGGCTGCGTTCACCGGCGGGTTGTCAATGCGGATCAGGGCGATTTCGCCTTCGGTCTCGTAGCTTACCGGGTTGGTCATGCGGGCCTCCTCCTGCCGTGCCTTGCACCCTGCGCCGGGGCGCGGGGGCGATCTGCGCGCACCATCGCACCCCGAAGCAACCCGGGCAAGACCGGCGCAGCGTCACGAAGCGCCAGACAGTCCGGCAACAGTCACTTTGCGCCAGGGCCGGGAATACTTGGCGACGGGGCGCAAGGCTGATACCGGCACCCGGCACACCCGGACATTCCACCGCGGCGAAAGGCCCCCGCATGACAGCCCCCGACCTGACGCCGGAAGCCATGGCGCGGCTGCACCGCGCGGCCTTCGTCATGCCGGAACCATGGCCCGTGGCGGGTTTCGAAGACGCGCTGGCCGACCCGCGCGCCTTCGTGATGGCCAGCCCCTGCGCGCGGGCATTCCTGATCGGCCGCGTGGTAGCGGACGAGGCCGAACTGCTGACGCTCGCCACCGATCCACAGGCCCGCCGGCAGGGGCTGGCCGGCGCCCTGCTGGCCCGTTTCGACGCCGAAACCCGCGCACGCGGCGCGACCGCCGCCTTTCTGGAGGTCGCCGAGACCAACCAGCCCGCCCGCGCGCTTTACGCCCGCCACGGCTGGGTGCTGGCGGGGCGGCGGCCGGGCTATTTCCGCAGCCCGCAGGGCAGCCCCGTCGCCGCCCTGATCCTGCGCAAGGCGCCTGCATAGTCGCCGCCGCACGGGGCCGGGTTTCCCTTGCACCGCGCGGCTTTTCATGCAGCACTATGGCCAAGAGGGCCGCATGCAGATCTACCTGCCCATCGCCGAGGTTTCCGTCAACATGCTGACCCTTTTGGGTATCGGCACCGGCGTCGGCATGCTTTCGGGCATGTTCGGGGTCGGCGGCGGGTTTCTTATCACGCCGCTGCTGTTCTTCATCGGCATCCCGCCCGCGGTGGCGGTGGCGACGGGGGTCAATCAGGTCGTGGCCTCGTCCGTGTCCGGGGTGCTGGCGCATCTGAAACGCAAATCGGTCGATCTGAAGATGGGCACGGTGCTGCTGGCCGGCGGGCTGGTCGGGTCCGGCTTCGGCATCTGGGTGTTCCGGCTGCTGTCGGAAATGGGCCAGATCGACCTGGCCGTGCAACTGGCCTATGTGATCTTTCTGGGCATCATCGGCGCGCTGATGTTCCAGGAGGGGCTGCGCGCCTGGCTGCGCACCAAGCGACCGAACCCGAAGCGGCGAAAGCTGCACACCCATACCTGGATCCATGCCCTGCCGCTGAAGATGAAGTTCCGGGCCTCGGGCCTTTACATCAGCGTCATACCGCCGGTTCTGATCGGCATTCTGGTGGGGCTGCTGGCCGCCGTGATGGGCGTGGGCGGCGGGTTCATCATGGTGCCAGCGATGATCTACCTGCTGGGCATGCCCACGAAGGTGGTGATCGGCACCTCGCTGTTCCAGATCATCTTCGTGGCCGGGTTCACCACCGTGATGCACGCGGTGACCAGCTTTTCGGTCGATATCTACCTGGCGCTGTTCCTGATCATCGGCGGCGTCATCGGCGCGCAGATCGGCACCCAGATCGGCGCACGCATGCAGGCCGAGGCGCTGCGCGTCCTTCTGGCGCTGGTGGTCCTGGCGGTGGCGGGGCGCATCGCGCTGGACCTGCTGCTCATGCCGGACGAGCTGTTTTCCATCCGCGTGGTGGGGCGGCACTGATGCGCGGGGGGCTGATCCTGATGGCGGCGCTGGCGCTGATTGCGCTGATCCTGCGGCCGTTCGGTCGCCTGGGCGGGCGGCTGCTGATGACGCTGGCGCCGCCGCTGGCGATCCTGCTGGCGGTGGTGCTGAGCGTGCTGCCCGCCCGCGGGGCCGAGATCATCGGCGCGCTGAGCCAGACGCGGGTGTCGCTGACGGCCAATTTCTCGGGCTCCGAGATCCTGATCTTCGGCGCCGTGCGCCATGACGGCCCCGCGGACGAGGCCGAACCGGATTACGACATCATCATCACCATCGAGGGGCCGCGCCACCCGGTGTCGATCTGGCGCAAGGCGCGCAGCCTGGGGATCTGGACGAATGTCGATGCCGTCACCATGGCCTCTGTCCCCAGCTTTCACGCCGTCGCCACCACAGCGCCGCTGGAGCGTATCCTGAGCCCGGAAGCGGATGCGGAACACCGCATCTCTACCGCCCATGCCATCAGACCCGAACAGGCCAGCGGCACGGTTGCCGATATCGACAGCTTCACCGAGGCCCTGATGCGCCTGCGCACCCGGGATGGCGCATATCTGGAACTGGACCGCTTTGTGTTCCTGGACCGCAACGTGCTGTTTCGCACCACCGTGACCCTGCCCGCCAACCTGACCGAGGGGGGCTATACCACCCGCATGTTCCTGGTGCGCGACGGCGCGGTGGTGGCGCAGTATCGCAGCGCGATCTTCGTGCGCAAGGAGGGGCTGGAACGCTGGCTGCACCAACTGGCCTATGACCGGCCTTTGGCCTATGGGCTGCTGGCGCTTCTGATTGCGCTGGTGGCCGGATGGGGGGCCTCGGCGGCATTCCGGTTCGGCCGTTCCTGACCGGGGCAATCCTGAACAGGGCGGTTCCGAGCGGGCAACCCCGTCACGGCGCACGGATCAGGGTCAGCCAGGTCTGCCCATAGCGGCGCTGATCCAAAAGGGTGAAGCCCTCTGGCGGTTCCTGCGCGGCGCTTTCCTCCCAGACAACCAGCGCGCCGGGCGCCAGCCACCCCCCGGCCCGGGCCGATGCCAGCGCCCGCGCGCCCAGCCCCTGCCCATATGGCGGGTCCATGAACACCAGGTCGAAACCGGGATCACGATTGTCGCCCAGCCGGGTGGCATCGCGGCGGAAAAGCCGCGTGGCGCCGCCCGCGCGCATCTTTTCCACATTGGCGCGGATCAGCGCGCGGCCGGCCGCACCCTCTTCGACAAACACCACCTGCGCCGCGCCGCGTGACAGCGCCTCCAGCCCCAGCGCGCCGGTGCCGGCGAACAGATCCAGCACCCGCGCGCCGGTTACCAGATTACCCCAGCGGCCCTGGGTCAGCGCGTTGAACAGCGCCTCGCGCACGCGGTCCGGGGTGGGGCGCAGATGCGCGGCCGGATCGCCCGCGCCGGGATCGGCCAGGACCAAGCCGCGATGGCTGCCACCGACAATGCGCATCGCCGCTCAGGCCAGCAGGGTTTTCAAATCGGCGCCGGGATCGGCCAGCACCGCCGGGTCCGGGCTGCGCCCGGCGGCGAGCAACCGTTTGCCCAGCATGAAGGCACGCGGGTCGTTCATCGCATCAACGGCAAGAAACCGGTCGCCGGCATAATACCAGTGACTTTGCGCAGCCGCGCCCGGGCGCACCACCACATGGTCATAGCCGGTGTTCAGCCCGGCGATCTGCAGCTTCAGATCATACTGATCCGACCAGAACCAGGGCTGCGGCACATAGCCCGTGTCCGCGCCCAGCATGTTGGCCGCCACGGCCTCTGCCTGGTCGATGGCGTTCTGCACGCTTTCCAGCCGGATGCGCCCGCCCTGATAGGGAAAGGACGCGCAGTCGCCCGCGGCCCAGACATGCGGATCACTGGTGCGGCCCATCTCGTCCACGGCGATACCGTTATCCAGCACCAGCCCCGCCCCGCGCGCCAGCACGCTGTCGGGGGTGATGCCGATGCCCATGATCACGAAATCCGCTGACAACCGCTGGCCATCGGCCAGTTCCGCGCCATCCACCCGCCCCTCGCCGGTCAGCCGGGCCAGCGCGCAGTCCTCGATGATGCGCACCCCCTGCGCGGCATGCAGCGCGCGCATGTAGTCCGAGGTCTCTGGCGCCGCCACGCGCTGCAGGATGCGCGGCGCGGCCTCGATCAGCGTGACCGCCAACCCCCTTTGGCGCGCGACCGCCGCGGCCTCCAGCCCGATATAGCCGCCGCCGACGATCAGCACCCGTCGCCCGGGCCTGAATTCGGGCGCCATGGCGTCGATATCGGCCAGCCGGCGCACCGGATAGACCCCGTCCAGCGCCCCCCCGATACCCGCCGGCAACAGCCGCGGCACGGCCCCGGTGGTCAGTGCAAGCTGGTCATAGCCCAGCACCATGTCGCCCAGATACACCTGGCGCGCGGCCGGGTCGATGCCGGTGACGGGGCTGCCCAGCTTCAGGGTGATGTCCTGGTCGGCGTAGAAGCTCTCGGGCCGCAGGAAAAGCCGCTCGAGCGCCATCTCGCCCTTCAGATACCCTTTCGACAGGGGCGGGCGCTGATAGGGCGGCACGGGCTCGTCGCCGATCAGCGTGATCGCCCCCGCATGCCCAAGCGCGCGCAGCTTCGCCACCAGCGAGGCCCCGGCCTGCCCCGCCCCGATTACCACGATACCGCTCATGCTCATGCTCATCCACTCCGTCGTGATGGACCGCCTTGCCGCCGCGCCCAAGGGGCGCCTTGCCATTGGCGCCCGTTACGGGTGACCCTATATCCGTCACATCACAACGGAAAGAGGGGCTGACCACATGACGATTTCCACCGGAGACAAGCTGCCCGAGGCCACGCTGGGCAAGATCGGCGACAGCGGGCCAGAGCAGGTAAGCACGGCCGACCTGACGGCGGGCCGCAAGGTCATCATCTTTGCCGTGCCCGGCGCCTTTACCCCCACCTGCCACGCCGCCCATGTGCCCAGCTTCATCCGCAACCGCGCCGCGTTGATGGAAAAGGGCGTGGAAGAGATCATCTGCGTGTCGGTCAACGACCCCTTCGTGATGAAGGCCTGGGGCGAGGCGACGGGCGCCACCGAGGCCGGCATCACCATGCTGGCAGACGGCACCGGCGCCTTTACCAAGGCCCTGGGCCTGGATTTCGACGCCCCGCCCGTTGGCCTGATGGGCCGCTCGCAGCGCTATGCCATGCTGGTCGAGGACGGGGTGGTGAAGGTACTCAATGTCGAGGAATCGCCCGGCACCTGCGAATTGTCCGCCGGCGAGGCGATGCTGGAGGTTCTCTGAACCATCCGGAAGCACGAAGCGAAAAGGGGCGCTGCGGCGCCCCTTTCTGCTGCTCGCCCCTTCCTGCTGCTCATGGGGCCATGGCCTGCACGGCCTACCCGGCCAATGCGTCCATCTTCTGCGCCAGCGCCACGTCCAGTTCGCTCAGCCCGCCCACATCATGCGTGGTCAGCGTGACATCCACCCGATTGTAGACATTCGACCATTCCGGGTGGTGGTCCATCTTTTCGGCCACCAGCGCGGCGCGGGCCATGAAGCCGAACGCGGCGTTGAAATCGGCGAACTTGAACCGCTTCGAGATCGCATCGCGCGCGGCATCATGCTGCCAGCCCTGCGCGCTCAGCCTGTCCAGAGCCTGACCGCGCGCGGCGTCATCCAGCTTTTCAGGGGGCATCGCTTCTCTCCTTGCTGTTGGCCGTGCCGGCCTTGCGGAACGGCGTGAACCCTTGCAGGAACTGCATCTCCTCGCGCATGGCAGCCCCCTCTGCGCCCAGATAGTCGGCGACCGCGTCCATGAAACGGGGGTCGGAAAACCAGTGCAGCGAATGCACCGCCTGTGGCACATAACCGCGCGCCAGCTTGTGCTCGCCCTGCGCGCCGGCCTCTACCCGGGTCAACCCGTTGGCCAGCGCCCAGTCGATCGCCTGATAATAGCACAGTTCGAAATGCAGACAGGGGTGATCCTCGATGCAGCCCCAGTAGCGGCCGTAAAGCGTATCGGCGCCGATGAAATTCAGCGCGCCGGCCACCGCCCGCCCGTCGCGTTCGGCCAGCACCAGCAGGATATCGTCGCGCAGACCCTGCTGGCAGGCATCAAAGAAGGCGCGCGTCAGATAGGGCCGGCCCCATTTGCGCGCGCCGGTATCCTGATAGAAGGCCCAGAAACTGTCCCAGTGATGCGCTTCGATGGCATCGCCGGTCAGCGCGCGGATGGTGCCGCCAAAGCCCTGCGCGGTGGCGCGTTCCTTGCGGATGGCCTTGCGCTTGCGCGAGGAAAGCGAGGCCAGAAAGCCGTCGAAATCGCCGTAATCCGCATCCTGCCAGTGAAACTGCTGCGTCACCCGGTGCAGGAAGCCGGCCGCGCGGCCTGCCTCGGCCTCGGCCTCGGTGCAGAAGGTCACATGGGCCGATGACAGCCGGTTCTTTCCGGTCACGTCGCGCAGCGTGTCCAGCAGCGCGGCGTGATGGCGCGCGGGGCCCAGCAGGCGCGGGCCGGTGGCGGGGGTGAAGGGCACGGCCGATTGCAGTTTCGGGTAATAACGCCCGCCGGCGCGGCGCCAGGCATCGGCAAAGGCATGGTCGAAGATGTATTCGCCCTGGCTGTGATCCTTCAGGTAAAGCGGCATCGCGGCGACCAGCGCGCCGTTTTCGCGCAACAGCAGATGGCGCGGCATCCAGCCGGTGCCATGACCGACAGAGCCCGAATCCTCCAGCGCCTGAAGAAAGCGATGGGTGACGAAAGGGTGGACAGGCCGTGGGGTGGCGCGACCATTCGGCCCGTTCAAAGGCACAAGAAGAGCATCCCAGTCGCCCGCCGGCACCTTGCTGATGGTATCGATGATGGCGGTATCCATGCGCCCCTCCCCGCACGGAAGAAGGTTGTTCACTTCACACCGACGTCAAGTGCACAGAACAGCCTGTTCGCAAAAACTGACAGTGCAGCGGGGCGGCGGCGTGTCAGGGAAGGCCCGGCAGATAACCCTCGAACGTGATGTTCTGCGCGTGCCGGCGCGCGGCGGCCTCCTGTTCCGGGCTGGTGATGGTCCAGCACAGAACCACCGCCCCCTGCGCCCGCAGCGCCGCAACGCGCGGGTTTTCCAGGTCGCGCCGATCATGCGAGATGAAGGCCGCGCCGGTGGGGGCGAAATACGTCATCTCCGCCAGGTGCCGCCGCGTGGCCTCTCGCGCCGGGTCGCCATCGGGGTTGGGAAAGTCATCCGGCCCGAAGGCGCAGGTGGTCAGCCCGCGCGGCACCTGCGGCGCCAGCCGGGCCATGGCGGCGACCATCGCGGGGTTGAAGGACATCACCGCCACCGGGCCGTCATAGCCGGCCAGCGCGGCCGCCGTCGCCGCCTCCAGCCCCTGACGGCTGCCCTGGTCCTTCAGTTCGATCAGCAGCGGCACGCGGCCGCCCACAAGGTCCAGTACCTGACGCAGTGTCGGCACCCCCTCGCCCCCGCTGCCGCCGGTCAGGGGCAGGGCCTGCAGGGCGGCGGCATCGCGCGCAACGACAGGGCCGGTGGCGGCGGTCAGACGCTCCAGCGTGGCGTCATGAAACACCATCGCCTGCCCGTCTGCCGACAGTTGCAGATCGATCTCGATGCCATAGCCCGCCGACACCGCCGCGGCGACGGCCGAGGCGCTGTTTTCCGGCCGCTGCAGGGCCCTGTCATGCAGGGCGCGATGGGCCAGCGGCGTGGTCAGGAATGGCTGCGGCAGCAACGGGGACATGCGGGTTCCGGTATTGCGCGTTTGCGTCAGGCGAGTTCGAAAATACCCTCGATCTCGACCGCGACACCCAGCGGCAGCGCCGCCACCCCCACGGCCGAGCGCGCATGCCGTCCGGCATCGCCCAGCACCGCAACCATCAGGTCGGAGGCGCCATTCACCACCTTCGGCTGATCAGTGAAATCCGGCGCGGAATTGACGAAACCCGTCAGCTTGACCACCCGCGACAGGCGGGCCCAGTCGCCCCCGCAGGCCGCGCGCACCTGCGCCAGCAGGCCCAGCGCACAGGTCTGCGCGGCGGCGGCGCCGGCGGCGATGTCCATCGTCTCGCCCAGCCTTCCGGTGATCAACCCGCCCGACCCCTGGCTGATCTGGCCGGAGACATGCAACAGCTTGCCGCTGATCACGTAGGGCACGTAATTGGCGGCCGGGGCCGGGGCGTCCGGCAGGCTGAGACCCTGTCCGCGCAGGCGGGTGTCGATATCCAAGGCGTTGCTCCTGTGATGAGTCCCTGCCGGCATATGACCACAGCCACCCGGGCTTGAAAAGCCCGCGCAGGCGCCGGGGCTGTGACCGGGACCGTGACCGGGGCAGTCACGGCTCGCGCCAGCTTCGGCGCAGGGTCGCGCGCAGCGGCTCGGTCAGGTACTCCAGCGCGCTGCGTGCCCCGGTCCGGATAAAGACCTCGGCCATCATGCCCGGCATCAGCGCCATGCCGTCCGGAGGGGTTGCCATGGGCTCCAGGTGGATCTCGGCCCGGAAGTGGCCCGCTGCCCCCGCGGCCCCAGCTGCCACCGCACCCGGGGGCATGTCATCGAAGACATCGGCCGAGATACCGGCGACATGGCCCTGCAGGGGCGCGGCATGACGCATGCCGGGGCCGGTAATCTGCACCCTGACCGGCTGGCCGGGATGCACGGCGTGAATGTCATCCGGCCTGATCCGGGCGATCAGCACCAGTGGGTGGTCACCGGGCACGACATGCAGCGCGGGCTGGGCGGGTTGCAGCACCGCGCCGGGGTTCAGCGGTGCCAGGCCATGCACCCGCCCGCTGACCGGCGCGCGCAGGGTCAGCCCGTCCAGCCGTGCCCGCAGCGCCGCGCGGCGTTCGGCGAGTTCCAGAGCGCGGATACCGGCATCGCGCAGCGCCGCCTCGGCCTCGGCCTGATGGTCGGCCTGCAGGGCCAGCGCCTGCTGCGCCAGTTCCGCCCGCACCCCGCGTAGCCGCGCCTGTTCGACCTCCAGCGCCGCGGCGGCGCCCGCCAGTTGCAGCGATTCGCGCCGCAGGGCCGACAGACGCGCCGATTGCGCCAGCCCCTCGGCCACCAGACGCTCCTGTACCGAAAGGTCGTGATCGACCAGCTGCGCGGCTGCCTGGCTGGCGCGGGCCTGCGTGGCCAGCCCGTCCAGTTGCGCCGCGGTCTGGCCCTGCCGGTCCTCCAGCCGGGCAAGCTGCCGGCGCAGCGCCGCGCGCCGGGCGTGGAACAGGGCAACCTGCCCGTCGAAGAGCGCGCGCGCCTCGGCAGCGGTGGGGCCCGGGCCTGCCATCGCCGCAGCCAGGGGCGGGGGCGCCAGGGGCGTGTCCAGCGCATCCCGTTCTGCCTGCAGCCGGGCGATGCGGGCAAGGGTTTCCAGATAGTGGCTGTCGATAATGGCCAGTTCCGCCGCAACCTGGGTTTCGTCCAGGCGAATGACAGCGGCCCCGGCGGTGACCGGCGCGCCTTCGGCGACCAGCAATTCGGCGACGACGCCCCCGGTGGGATGCTGCACCACCTGCCGGTCCTGCTGGACGGAGAGGCGCGCGGGGGCGATGACCGCCCCCTCCAGCCGCGCAAGGGCCGCCCAGCCGCCCAGGCCGACGATCAACACCAATGCCGCGCACAGGCCCTGTAGCATGGGGCGTCGCGCGGGCCACGCGCGCCAGATGTCGGGATGCGCGGGCGACGCGCGCCCGGGGTCAGACTGCGCGGGCCGCGCGCGGTCGGGGTCGTCATGCGCGGGCGACATGCGGCCATGGCCAGCGCCGGGCGCCTTGTCTTGCGCCTTCCCTTCGCCGCCGTGCGCGTGCTCCCTCATGGCACGGCCCGTGCGCGCCCGGCGCTGGCAGCCTGCAGCACGTCGTTGTGGTTACGCACGCGTTCGCGCAACACGGTATCGCGCAGGCCAAAGGCGGTCTGCACCCCACCCTCCAGCACCAGCAGATCGTCGCATTCCTGGATCGCCGCGGGCAGATGCGCCATGATCACCACCGCCATGCCTGCCTGCTTGGCGCCGCGCAGGGCCTGGTTCAGCGCCTCGACCCCGGCGGCATCCAGATGGGCGTTCGCCTCGTCCAGGACCAGCGCGACCGGGTCGCCAAAAAAGGCCCGGGCCAGCGCGATGGCCTGTCGTTGCCCGCCCGAAAGCCAGCCCCCGTCCGGGCCGACCGGCGTCTGGTAGCCCTGCGGCAGGGACAGGATCAAGTCATTCACGCAGGCCCGCCGCGCTGCCTGCACCACCGCCGCCGGATCCGCGCCCCCATCCAGCCGCGCTATGTTCCAGGCCACCGTGCCGTCGAACAGCGTGGCCTGCTGGGGCACATAACCAATCAGCGCGGCCCGCACCTGCGGCGAAAACTGGGCCAGCGGCACCCCGTCCAGCGTGATCGATCCGCTGGCCGCCGGCCACAGCCCGGTCAGCGCCCGCGCCATCGAGGACTTGCCCGCGCCCACCGGCCCGATGACCCCCAGCGCCCGACCCGGCCGCAGCGTGAAATCCAGCCGCCGCAGCACCGGCACCGCCCCGCCGGGCGGCGCGATCACGGCGTTCGAGGCGCGCAACAGCGCGCGAGGGCGCGGCAGGTCCATCACCGGCGCGGGTGGCGGCTCTGCGCGCAGGAAGTCCGCCAACCGCCGCATGGCTATCAGCGCGCCGCGCACCGTTGGCCATTGCATCACCGTCTGTTCCACCGGCGCCAGCGCGCGGCCCAGCAGGATGGATGCAGCGATCATCACCCCCGGCGTGATCTGGTCCTGCAACACCAGCCAGGCGCCCAGCGCCAGGATCGCCGATTGCAGGAACAGCCGGAAACTGCGCATCACCGCGCCGATCAGGCCCGCCCTGTCACTGCCGGTCATCGCCATGGCCAGCGCGCCACCCCGCGCGGCCTGCCAGTGCCGGCCCAGCCGCGCCCCCATGCCCAGGGCCTGCACCGCGTCGCCCTGTTGCGCAGCCGCCAGGCCAAGGCGCCGGGCGGCCGCGCCCGCCGCGCTGGCCCCGCCAAGGGGCCGGCGCAGCCAAAGCTGATTCGCCCAGGCCAACCCCAGCAGCACCCCCGCCCCTGCGAGCGCCAGCAGGCCAAGCTGGACATGAAAGGCGAAGATCAGCGCGATGAAGAGCGGCGTCCAGGGCGCATCCTGCAGCGCCGGCACCAGGGGCGAGGCCATGAAACGCTGCACCGTTTCCACATCATCCTGCGCCTGCGCGGCGGCTGGATGGTCCGGCACGCGCGCGCAGCAGGCCAGCCCCGCGGCAAAGACCGGCCCGTCCATCCGCGCCTGAAACCGCGCGCCCAGCCGGGCCATCAGGCGCCCGCGGGCGTGATCCAGCACCGCCATCAGCCCGTAAAGCCCCGCCACCAGCGCGAAAAGCGCCGCCAGCGTCGCCTCTGACCGCGAGGCCAGCACGCGGTCATAGACCTGCAGCATGAACAGCGGCCCGGTCAGCATCAGCAGGTTGACCAGCACGCCAAAGGCCAGCGCGCCGGCCAGCAACCCGCCATTGCCGTCCACGAGCGCCGCGCGCACATCGCCATCCGGCCCTGCCCCGCCTGACCGGAAAGGCAGCAATGCCGCGCCCCGCAAACCGCTTTCGACCATCGCGCCCTTTTCCCTGCCCTTTCGCATCCGGCCCCGTGCGGTTGCCTTTCCCGCACCAGAGCCTATACCCGAAGCATGCCTTGGCAGGTGCTAGCCTTTGGTTAAGATCGTCGCCGGGGTTGCACGAAGAGAGGTCGGACTTGCCTGACAGAGCCGCGAAAACGGGACTCGCGCCGATCCGCCTGATCCTTGCCCTTGGCGGTGTCACTCTGCTGCTGGCCGCCTGCAGCCCGCGCCCGCACGGGGCCGATATCCATGACCCGTTCGAGACCGTGAACCGCGCCTGGTTCGAGCGCAATCTGGCACTTGAGCAGGCCGTGACGGGACGGGGCACGGACGGGACGGAGGGCGTGGCCGCGGACGAGGCCGTGGTGACCGCCCAGCCGCCCAGCCGGGGTGGCGTGCAGCGGCGGGTGCGGCGTGTGGGGTCGAACCTGTCACATCCCAGCTACATCGTGAATGACCTGCTGCAACTGCGCCCTGACCGGGCGATGGGGCATTTCTTTCGTTTCGCGGTGAATTCGACGGTTGGTCTGGGTGGGCTGTTCGACCCGGCCGCGGCGATGGGCCTTCATGCGCGGCCCACCGATTTCGGCGAGACCATGCATCGCTGGGGCGCCAATGAGGGGGCCTTCGTGGTGCTGCCGCTGATCGGCCCGACCACCGAGCGCGACGCGGCCGGCACGCTGGTCGATGTGGCGCTCAACCCCTTCCGCTACGTGCTGGGCGGCCGGGAAAGCGCGGCCGTGACCGGGGCACGTCTGGCGGGCCGGATCGGGGACCGCGCGGCCTATGACGATCTGATCGACGCAAACGTGATGCGGGCGACCGACCCCTATGCGCAGGCAAGGCTTTTGTTTTTGCAGGCGCGCAGGCATCATCTGGGAGAGGAGCGCGAAGATGATTTCATCGACCCCTATGCCGACTTCCCGGATTGATCGCCGCCGCTTTCTGGCAGGGGCCGGCGCGCTGGCGCTGTCCGTGGCGCTGCCCGTTGCCCTGATACCGCGCATGGCAGAGGCGATGACGCAGGCGCAGGCCCGTGCCCTGATCGACCAGGTGATGCGGGATGTGCACCAGATCATCAATTCCGGCCGCGCCGAGGCGCAGATGTTCGGTGATTTCGAGCGGCTGTTCCAGCGTTATGGCGATATTCCGGTGATCGCGCGCTCGGCGCTGGGTCCTCCTGCCCGATCGGCCAGTGCCGCACAGATGAACGCCTTCACCGAGGCGTTCCGCGGCTACATGGCGCGCAAATACGGCCGGCAGTTCCGCAGCTTCATCGGCGCCACGGTCGAGGTGACGGGCGCGCGCCCGGTGCAGCAATACTGGGAGGTGATCTCGGTCATGAGCATGCGCGGCGAGCCGCCTTTCGAGTTGCGCTGGCATGTCTCGGACCGCAGCGGGGCGCGGCGGTTCTTCAACCTGATCATCGAGGGCGTGAACCTGCTGGCCGCCGAACGCCAGGAGATCGGCGCAATGCTGGAACGCCGGGGCGGCGATCTGGACCGTCTGATCGCCGATCTGCGCCGCGCAGGGTAAGGGGGGGGCGCTGCCCCCCATCGCGCTGGCGCGCGATTCCCCCCGGAGTATTTCCGGCAAGATGAGAGGGCGGCGGATTCCCTTTGTTGCGGGGATGGTCTAGCCTGCGCGCATGATGTCGCTTTTCCTGCCTGACGGCCCGTTTCAGGTCCCGTTTCATGTCCCGTTTCATGGCGGGTGAGCTCGCCACGGCCGGGCTGGAATTTTCCGGCGACCAGGCGCAGGCCTGGGATGCGCTGGCAAATGCGCTGGCCAGGGCCGGGATCAGGCTGCTGGAGGAAGAGACCGACCCGCCCGATGCCGAAGCGAAGGGCAGCGTGATGGCGGTGCTGGGCAAGGCAGGGTCCGGCAAGACCATGCTGCTGTCGGAACTGACGAAGGCGTTGCTGGCGGCCGGGGTGGAGATCGTCTCGCCCGATTACGAGGCGCGGCGGCGGCGCGAGGCGCGGCGGCTGGCGATCCTGGCGCCCACGAACAAGGCCGCCTCGGTGCTGCGAAACCGGGGCGTGCCGGCGACGACGATCCACCGCATCCTGTACACCCCCGTCTATGACCCGGAATACGAAAAGATCGCCGACTGGCTGGCGGGCAGCGGTCCGCGCCCGGTGATCGCCGATCTGGGCGAGGCGGCGCTGGACCGGGCGCAGGCATTTTACGCGCAGGTAAAGTCCATCCCAGGCGCGCTGGCCGCCGCCGGGCTGCGCGGCAGCGACTTCATCAAGGGCTGGAAGCGGCGCGACGAGCCGCTGGATGTGGGGTTCATCGACGAGGCCTCGATGCTGGATGCGCGGCAATATGACGACCTGCGCGAGATCTTCCAGACGCTGGTGCTGTTCGGCGACCCCGCGCAGCTGGCCCCCGTCGGCCAATCCGGCGAGATGGTTTTCGACCGGCTGCAGGCGGGAGAACGGCTGGCGCTGAGCCGGGTGCATCGGCAGGCACAGGACAATCCCATCCTGGACCTGGCCCACGCCCTGGCCGACCCGGCGCTGGATTTCGAGGATTTCGAGGCCATGGTCGCCGATGCCGCGCGGCGCGATGACCGGGTGGTCTGGGCGCAGCGGGTGGAAAGCGACCTGATGGCGCGCTCGCCCGTGCTGGTCTGGCGCAATGCCACGCGCATCCGGCTGATCCATGCCTTTCGCGCCGCCCATGACGCGCCGACCGATGCGCTGCTGCCCGGCGAGCCACTGATCTGCGACGGGCTGGAACTGCCGCTGAAGCATCGCCGGCGCCGCGTCGATCTGGAGGCGCGCGGGCTGATCAAGGGCGCGCAGGTGGTCTATCTGGGGCCAGGCAAGCGGCCGGGTTTCTCGCGTCTGCATGTCATCGGCGCCGAAGACCCGCAGATTTCCGTCGCCTCAATCGTCAAGATCGAGCGCGAGGGCGAGGAAGAGCCGATGATTCCCTATGCCGCCCACATGGGCGCGGCCTTTCTGCACGGGGCGGCGGTGACGATCCACAAGGCGCAGGGCAGCCAATGGCCAGCGGTGCAGGTCTTTGCGCCCGATCTTTACGCCGCCGCGCGGTCAGGGCGCAGCGAGGCCGGGCTGCCGCTGTGGAAGCGGCTGGCCTATGTGGCGATCACGCGGGCCGAGCATCGGCTGCACTGGGTGGTGCGCAACCGGCTGGGGCGGCCCTCGGCGCCGCTGTCGACCGATGATCTGGGCGGCAAGCCGGTGCCGCTGACGCTGCAGAGCGACGACGGTCAGGGCCTGTAGCGGCTGATGGATGCGGGTGGGGCCGTGCCGTGGCCAGAGGGGGCGCACGTCGCTGTAGCGGCCCTGGCCCGCCCCGGCCCTTCAGCCGCCGGTTCGATCAGCCGCCGGTGCGATGCAGCTGGATGTTCACATACCGCCGCAAGACGCTTGCTTCATTGCGGTCCACGCAAACCCTGTCCGCACTGTCGGTCACCAGCCCGGCGTCGGTTCCATCAGCGAAGGCCCAGCCCGGCTCGATCGTGACGCATAGTGGGGAAGGTGCATCAATCTGCTGGGATGGGAGAATTTGAACGAGCCAGTGCTCTGGACCATCGCGATAGAGCTGGGCAGCCGATAGCGTTATCGGATTACCGAGGTATGCTTGATCGATGCGGTGTCGCCCAGCGATCTCTATGCGCACGTAGTCTTCGCCCAAGGGCGTCACGCTACTGCTCAGATACTCGTCAAAGACGTTATCCCGCCGCAGCAATTCGGCGATGTTACCGGCGAAGATGTCCCAGCCTGCGGGGCCGTCCTGCGCGATGTCCTCTAGAATTTCCGCCGCAAGCTTTCCCTCGATCAACTCGGTGTTCCGCACCATGCCCGTCGATTCGAAAACCAGTTCGGTCTCGTGCAGCAAGACCTCATCGTAAATGCAGCCGGCCAGCAAAAGCGGCAACAGCAACAGCGCCAGGAAGCGCGAACAACGCCGGCGGGTTGCAGGTGCATGGCCGGCTGACGGCATGGGTGGCATGAACGCATGGCGCGAAATCAGTGACGTCATGGATATTCCGTCGATGCTGCTGGGCATGGCGGCGCGCGCGGGCACCGGGCGCGCATGATTGCCCGCCCGTCCGGTCCGGTCGACGCCTCGTTGTATCCGGCCACAGCCCTGTTGCGCGACAGGATGCGGGCTGGCGGCCAGCGCCGGCCTTGCCGGTTTCCAGCGTCCAGGGTCAGACGCTGCGGTGACGCTGCAACCCGGCGGCGGGCAGAGCGACCATCTGATCGATGGCGTCAGCGTGCCGCATCGCGTCTCTCACCATCGCCACATGGCCGCGCAGCTGGTCACGGCAAAGGCCCAGTTCGTCCAACTCGTGCGCAGAAAGCGCCGCGACGGCCTCGCGCTCGCGCTGGCTGCGCAGCGTCCTTTGCATGCTCGCACTCATCACGTCTATCCTCCCCGTTTCGTTGCAGGCCCAGCGTGACGCGACAGCGCGAACCGCTCCTTGATCTGGGTCAAGCCGGACCGGCATTGCGCCCTGCGCGGGCCAGGGTTAGGCAGGGCCATGATCCGCGCCTTTCTTGCCCTGCCGCTGCCAGATGCGGTGATCGCCCCCCTGTCGCTGGCGCAAAGCCGGCTGCGCCTGCCCGTGCCGCCCGCCCGCCCGGTTGCACGCGAGAACCTGCATCTGACGCTGGTATTCCTGGGCGAGCAGCGCCCGGACATGCTGGAGGCGCTGCATGAGGATCTTGCCCTGCGCCAACTTGCGGGCTTCACCCTGAGGCTGGACGGTTTGGGCGTGTTCGGTGGCGACCGGCCGCACAACCTGCATGCGCGGGTCGCGCCGGAGCCCGCGTTGTCGGCCCTGCAGGCGCGGCTGGACCGGGCGGCGCGGATGCTGGGCATGCGACCGGAAAAGCGCCGCTTCACGCCGCATGTGACCCTGGCCAGGCTGCGCCCGGGCGACATGGATCCGGCCGCGCTGGCCGGCGCCATCGAACGGGCCGGCGCACTGGATGCCCGCCCCTTTGCGGTGGATCGCTTTGCGCTGTTCCGGTCGCATCTGCGGCGCGACGGGGCGCAATACGACCTGCTGGCAGAATATCCGCTGTTGCCCCCCCACCCCTTGCCGGGCTGATGCTGCGGGCTTAGGCTGCGCGCGTCACCAACCGACAGGGCCCGCCATGATCTGCGTCTTCGTCCAGTTCCGCTGCCACCCCGGCAAGACCTACGAGGTCGCCACCGCCGTCTATGACCGCGAGGTGGTGTCGGAGCTTTTTTCGACCAGCGGCGAATACGACCTGATCGCCAAGGTCTATATTCCCGACGATGCCGATGTCGGGCACTACCTGACCGAAAACCTGTTCGACATCCCCGGGATCTCGCGCACGCTGACCACGATGACGTTCAAGGCATTCTGATGCCGCTCGCCGTCATAACCGGGGCGAGCTCGGGTATCGGGCTGGCCTGCGCCGAGCGGTTTCTGGCGGCGGGCTGGCAGGTGGCGCTGCTGGCGCGGCGGGCCGAGCCAATGAATGCGCTTGCGGGGCGCCACCCGGGCCAGGCGCTGGCGCTGCCCTGCGATGTGACCGACGACGCGGGCGTGGAGGCGGCGTTCGATGCCGCGATTGGCCACTTCGGCCGGATCGACACGCTGTTCGCCAATGCCGGCATCTTCCCGCCCGGCGCCACAATCGACGAGATCAACCCGGCGGACTGGCGCGCGGCGGTCGAGGTGAACCTGACCGGCGTGTTTCTGAGCACGCGCGCGGCCTTTGGCCGGATGCGCCGGCAGGTGCCGCAGGGCGGGCGGATCATCCTGAACGGGTCGATCGCGGCGCATAGCCCAAGGCCCGGATCAGCGGCCTATACGGCGACGAAACACGCGCTGACCGGGCTGACCAAGACGCTGATGCTGGACGGGCGGCCCCTCGGCATCACCTGCGGACAGATCGATATCGGCAATGCCCGGACCGACCTGATCGCGGCGGTGGAAGAGGGCGCGCTGCAGGCCGACGGGTCTGTCCGGGCCGAGCCGCTGATGGAACTGCGCCAGGTGGCCGAGGCGGTGCTGCATATGGCCAGCCAGCCGGAGGGCGCGAATATCCCCTTCCTGACCATCACCGCCAGCGCCATGCCCTGGATCGGGCGCGGCTGACCGGGCCGGGACCAAGACCCTTGAAACAAGGGTCTTGCAAATGCCTTGCTTCAAGGCATTTGGGCCGGGTGGCGGTCAGAGCACGAAGTCCACATGCTTGTTCAGCGGCAATTCGCGGATCCGCTCGCCGGTCAGGTCGAAGATCGCATTGGCCAGCGCGGCCGCCGCCGGCGGGGTCGATGGCTCGCCCGCGCCGCCCATCCGGTCCTGCACCTGATGGATCAGGGTCTCGATCCGCGGCACGGCCGGCATCCGCAGCGCGTCGTAATCGGGGAAATTGCGTTCCTGCACCTCGCCATCGGCAAAGGTGATCTCGCCCATCACCGCCGCCGAGAGCCCGTAGATCAGCCCCGATTCCATCTGCTGCTGCACGATCCCGGGGTCCAGCGCGCGGCCCATGTCGCAGCAGATCCAGGCCCGGGCGATGCGGATCAGGCCGCCCTCGTCCACCACCTCGATCACCTGCGCGACCGGCGTGCCGAAGGACCAGGTAAAGGCTACCCCCTTGCCCGTGCCGGCGCGGCGCGGGGCATCCCAGTCGGCCATCCGCCCCACCGTCTCCAGCGCATTCGCCGCGATGTCGGATGCCGGGCGCATCAAATCCAGCCGAAACGCCAGCGGGTCGCGCCCGGCAGCATGGGCCAGCTCGTCCATGAACCCCTCATGGATGAAGCCGTTATGGCTGTTGCCCACCGACCGCCAGAAACCCAGCGGGATATCCAGATCGGCCAGATACCCCTCGATCCGGTAATGCGGGATCGCATAGGGCTGATCGAAAGCCCCTTCCACATGGCCCTTGTCCGGCCCGGCCATCGGCAGCCCCATCATCCGCGCCACCGCCTGCTGCGTGACCGAGGGCGCGGCGATCCTGCCCTCATAGGCCAGCGCGCGGCCGTCCGCGACCGCGCCGCGCATCCGGGCGATCACGCCGGGGCGGTAGAAATCATGGGTCATGTCCTCTTCGCGCGACCAGACGACTTGCACCGGCGTCCCCGGCATTTCCTTCGCCACACGCGCGGCCAGCACCGAATAATCCGCTTCCAGCCGCCGCCCGAAGCCGCCGCCCATCAGGGGCGTGTGCACGGTGATCCGATCCGCGCTCAGCCCCAGCGCGGCGGCGGCCTCGCGCGCCTGCACGCGCGGGGTCTGGTTGCCGGCCCAGATTTCCAGCATGCCATCGGTGTAAAGCGCTGTCGCGTTCATCGGCTCCATGGTGGAATGCGCCAGGAAGGGCAGGCGATATTCGGCCTCCAGCACCTCGGCTGCCCCCTCCAGCGCGCGGTCCACATTGCCGTCATTGCGCAGCCGCGAATTGCGCCGGCGGTCGAAGGCTTCGGCGATGCGCTCGAAGATCGCCTCGGTGGTGCCGGGATAGGGCGCGGGGCCCCAGGCCACCTCGACCGCCTTCGCGCCCTCCATCGCCGCCCATGAATTGCTGGCCACCACGGCGACACCGGCGCCCAGGTCGATCACCCGCTGCACGCCCGGCACCGCCAGCGCGGGTTCCGGGTCAAAGCGTTCCATCGTCCCGCCCAGCCGCGGCGACATGCGCGGGCTGGCAAAGACCATCCCCGGCAGGCGGATATCGACGCCATAGGTGGCCCCGCCCGTTACCTTGTCCCAACTGTCGGGGCTGGGCAGAGACTGGCCCAGCAGTGTCCACTGCGACGCAGGCCGAGGGGCGACCTGTGGCGGGTCAATGCGCGCGGCGGCCTCGGCCAGGTCGGCATAGGCCAGACGCGTGCCGTCAGGCGCGATCACCGCGCCGCCCTCGGTCTGCAGCCGGGCGGGATCGATGCCCAGCCGCTCGCCCGCGGCCTGTTTCAGCGCCTCACGCGCGCTGGCGCCGGCATGGCGCAGCCGCGCCCAGCCATCGCGGGCAGAGGTAGAGCCGCCGGTGATCTGCAGCCCCAACAGCCGCCCGGCCGCGCCCATCGCCCCGGCGATGCGATGCTGGAAATCCGACATGCCGTATTCAGCCACCGGCAAGCCGGCCTCGCCCAGCGCGCTGTTGTAATAGGCCGGTGCGGCGGGGCCATGGGTCACGCGCACGGCTTCCCAGTCCAGATCCAGCTCCTCGGCCAGCATGGCGGCCAGCGTGGTGTTGACCCCCTGCCCCATCTCGGCCCGGCCGGTGACCAGCGTCACCCCGTCGCCATCAATGATCAGGAACGGGTTCAGCGCCGTGCCGTCCGCGGGCGACAGCGG
>SKHK01000088.1 GCA_007117005.1 Paracoccaceae bacterium | reverse complement strand
TCGGCCAAGAGGCGGGCGGCGGGGCGGCTGACCTCGGCCCCGCGGGTATAGGGGACGACGCAGAAGGCGCAGAACTTGTCGCAGCCCTCCTGCACGGTCAGAAAGGCGGTGGGGCCGCGGCTGGCGCGGGGGCCGGCAGAACGATTGGGCGGCAGATGCTCGAACTTGTCCTCGGGCGGGAAGTCAGTGTCCACGGCGCGCGCGCCGGCGCGCACCGCGGCCTCCATCGCGGGCAGGCGGTGATAGGTCTGGGGGCCGACGACCAGATCGACGACGGGGGCGCGGCGCATGATCTCCTCGCCCTCGGCCTGCGCCACGCAGCCGGCGATGCCGATCTTCAGATCGGGGTTCGCGGCCTTCAGGGGTTTCAGCCGGCCCAGTTCGGAATAGACCTTCTCGGCCGCCTTTTCACGTATATGGCAGGTGTTCAGCAGAATCATGTCGGCCTCTTCGGGCCGGTCGGTGGCGGTGTAGCCCTGTGTGCCCAGCGCCTCGGCCATGCGTTCGCTGTCATAGACATTCATCTGGCAGCCATAGGTCTTGATGAACAGCTTGCGGGTCATGGTCGGGGTATCCTCTGCGCGTCTGGGCGGGGATGTATGCGAAAAGCGGGCCTGCGGCAACGGGCAGCCGATATTGCCCGCGCGCCCCGGCTGCGCTATCGACCGGTTCATGCTGAACCAGATCACCCTGACCCGCCCGGACGATTTCCACCTGCATCTGCGCGACGGCGCCATGCTGGCGGGTATCGCGCCAGAGACCGCGCGCGATTTCGCCCGCGCCATCATAATGCCGAACCTGGTGCCGCCGGTGGTCACGGGCGCGCAGGCCGCCGCCTATCGCGAACGGATCATGGCCGCGCTGCCAGGGTATGACTTCACCCCCCTGATGACCCTCTACCTGACCGAGGCCAGCGACCCCGCCGATATCACCGCCGCGCATGCCGCCGGTATCATCCACGCGGTGAAGCTTTACCCCGCCGGGGCCACCACCAATTCCGACAGCGGCGTGCGCGATTTCGACCGGGTGCGCGGCACGCTGGAGGCGATGGCCCAGGCCGGCGTACCACTATGCGTGCATGGCGAGGTGACGGATGACGCGGTCGACATCTTCGACCGCGAGGCGGTGTTCATCGACCGCGTGCTGGACCGGATCCGCCGCGCGGTGCCGGGGCTGCGGGTGATCATGGAGCATGTGACGACGCAGGAAGCGGTTGAGTATGTAAAGGCTGCTGATGCCGGGCTGGCGGCCACGATCACCACGCATCACCTGCTGATCAACCGCAACCACATCCTGGCCGGGGGCATCCGCCCGCATTATTACTGCCTGCCGGTCGCCAAGCGCGAGTTGCATCGCCAGGCGCTGGTGCGCGCCGCCACCTCTGGCGATCCGCGCTTCTTTCTGGGCACCGACAGCGCGCCCCATGCCGATGACGCCAAACTATCCGCCTGCGGCTGCGCGGGGTGTTTCACGGCGACGAACACCATGCCCATTCTGGCCCAGGTGTTCGAAAACGCCGGCGCGCTGGACCGGCTGGAGGGCTATGTCGCCCATCACGGTGCCGATTTCTACGGGCTGGTGCGCAACACGGGCAGCCTGACCCTGACCCGGCAGGAAACGCCGGTCAGCTTTCCCGTGCGCATCGAGACCGGCGCCGGGCCGGTAACGGTGTTCGAGCCGGGCATCCCGATCCACTGGCAGGTCAGCGGGCGGGGGTAAGACCCAAACGGATTGCCAGGGAACGAGGTCGAAACAAGAGCCGCCAGCGCCTTTCGGTGACGACATCTCAAACAGTACCGCCAGCCCCGGCCGGCTGCGGCGGCGCCAGTTCCGCCAGCGGGTTGGCGCGGTGCCAGCCCTCGGCCAGTGCCAACAGCCCGGCATCGCCCCCGTGCCGGCCGATCAGTTGCAGCCCCATCGGCAGCCCCTTCGCCGGGCCCTGCGCTCCGAACCCCGCCGGCACCGCCAGCGCGGGCAGGCCGATCAGGCTGGCCGGGACCACCACCGCCATCCAGCGGTGATAGGTATCCATCGCCACCCCCGCCACATCGCGCGGCCAGTCGGTTTCGCGCGCAAAGGGCCAGACCTGCGCCGTTGGCAGGGCCAGCGCGTCGAACCGGTCAAAGAGCCCCGCCGCCGCCGCATACCAGCGCGAACGCGTCAGGCTGGCGGCGGTGACCGCCTGCAGGCTCAGCGCGCGGCCCTGCTCGATCTCCCAGATCGCGGTATCCTTCAGCGCGGCCCGCTGCGCCGGGTCGTCGTATAGCGGGCCCAGCCGCGCGGCATTGGCGAACGCGCGCAGGTCCAGCCAGGATTGCCACAAGTCGTCGAACACGAACGGCGGCGCCAGCGGTTCGACCACCGCGCCGGCCGCCGCCATCCCCGCCAGCGCGCCCTCGCAGCAATCCAGCACGCCCGGTTCCATCGGCAGCGCGCCGCCCCAATCGCCCAGCCAGCCGATGCGCGCCCCGCGCAGGCCCTCGCCCGGCGGGCCAAGGCGTTCGGCCGGCAGGCAGAAGGGGCGCGCGGGGTCCGGCCCGGCCATGACATCCAGCATCAGCGCCAGATCCCGCGGGCAGCGCGCCATGGGGCCGTTTGTGGACAGGCTGTGCAGGAAGGTCTCGCCCTCGGCTCGTTCCGGCACCCGGCCCCAACTGGGGCGAAAGCCGTAGACATTGTTCCAGCCCGCCGGGTTGCGCAGGCTGCCCATCATGTCCGACCCGTCGGCCAGCGCCACCATGCGCAGGGCCAGCGCCACCGCCGCCCCGCCAGAGGACCCACCCGCGCTGTGCCCCGGCGCCCAGGCATTGCCGGTGACGCCATGCACGGGGTTGAACGTATGGCTGCCCAGGCCGAATTCCGGCGTGTTGGTCTTGCCGATGAACAGCGCGCCCGCCGCACGCAGCCGTTCCACGAACAGGCTGTCGCGCGCGGCGACCTGACCGGCGAAAAGCGGCGAGCCCATCGAGGTTTGCAGCCCCGCCACATCGGCCAGATCCTTTACCGCCAGCGGCAGCCCGGTCAGCGGCGGCGGCGCCACACCGTCCCGGCGCGCGGCGGCAAGGGCGGCATCGGCGGCGCGGGCCTCTGCCAGCAGCGCGGCCTCGTCACGCAGGGCGACGATGGCATTGACCGCCGGGTTCACGGCCGCGATGCGCGCCAGCGTCGCGCGCATCAGCCCCTCGGCCGAGATCTGCCCGGCCCGCAGCAGGGCCAGTTGCTCATGGGCCGGTGCCGCCAGCATCCCGTCCATGCCTGCGCGCGCGCCCATGCTACATCGGCACCGTCAGATCCTCGAACCCCTGCGGGATGATCAGGTTGTGTTTGCCCAGATCGGTCACCCGCCGCTCGCCGCACAGCGCCATGGAGATGTCCAGCTCCTTGTGGATCACCTCAAGCGCCTTTGTCACGCCGGCCTCGCCCATCGCCCCCAGCCCATAGGTAAAGGCGCGGCCGATATAGGTGCCCTTCGCCCCCATCGCCACGGCCTTCAGCACGTCCTGGCCGGACCGGATGCCGCTGTCCAGATGCACCTCCATCCGGTCGCCCACCGCATCCAGGATCGCCGGCAGGGCGCGGATGGAACTGGGCGCGCCGTCCAGTTGCCGCCCGCCATGGTTGGATACCACGATGGCATCGGCGCCGACCTCGGCCGCGCGGCGGGCGTCTTCGGGCTCCATGATGCCCTTGATGATCAGCTTGCCGCCCCACCATTCCTTGAACTGCGCGATCCGCTTCCAGTCCAGCGAGGGGTCGAAGGCGTGATTGGTCCATGTCGATAGCGAAGAGGGGTCCTTTACCCCCTTCGCATGGCCGACGATATTGCCGAAGAACCGCCGCTTCGTGCCCAGCATCTCCAGCCCCCAGGGGATTTTCGTCATCAGGTTCAGAACCGAGGCCGGGGTCAGTTTCGGCGGCGCGGACAGCCCGTTCTTCAGGTCCTTGTGGCGCTGGCCCAGCACCTGCAGATCCACCGTGATGACGATGGCCGAACAGTTGGCATCGCGCGCGCGCTCGAACAGGCGGCGCATGAAATCATCGTCCTTCAGCGTGTAGACCTGAAACCAGAAAGGCTTTTTCGTATGCTGGGCCACATCCTCGATCGAACAGATCGACATGGTGGACAGCGTGAAGGGCACGCCAAAGCGTTCGGCCGCGCGCGCCGCCTTGATCTCGCCATCGGCCGATTGCATGCCGGTCAGGCCCACCGGGGCCAGGGCGACGGGCATGGCCACTTCCTCGCCGATCATGGTGCTGGCGGTCGAGCGCCCGTCCATGTCCACCGCCACCCGCTGGCGCAGGCGCAGCTTCTGAAAATCGGTCGTGTTCTCGCGGAACGTCTGCTCGGTCCAGCTGCCGGATTCGGCATAGTCGTAGAACATCTTCGGCACCCGGCGACGATACAGGCGCTTCAGATCCTCGATCTCGGTGATGACGGGCATTCGCTCCTCCGCTCTGGCCAGGAGGAAGGCGTAGCACCTACCCTTTGCCCGGGCAAGCGCGGCGGGGGTTGCACATGGTTCGATATCGGACCATATTATGCGATATCGAACTAAAAGGAGCGAATCGCATGTCCTTGACCCGTCGCCGCACGCTGGCCCTGATCGGCGGGGGCACCGTGTTTGCCGCCGCCGCCGGTGCCGGCTCCTTCCTCGCCACCCGCACCCCGCATGCGTCCATCGCGACCTGGGCTGCGGCGGGCAGCTATGATGACGCGCGGCTCAATGCGCTCAGCTGGGCGCTGCTGGCGCCCAATCCGCATAACCGTCAGCCGTGGCAGGCCGAACGGGTCGGCACAGACGGGCTGCGCCTTTACCGCGACCCGGCCCGCGCCCTGCCGCAGACCGATCCCTTCGGCCGGCAATTGACCATCGGCATGGGCTGTTTCATCGAACTGATGGTCATCGCCGCCAGCGCCAGCGGGCATGGCGTCGATCTGACGCTTTTCCCGCAGGGGCAGGGCGATGGGCACCCAGTGGCCGAGGCGCGCTTCATCCCCGGCGCCGCCAGCCCGGACCCGCTGTTCGCCCATGTCCCCGCCCGCGGCACGATCAGAGAGGCCTATGAGCCCCGCCTACCGGAGCCCGCAGCCGTGCAGGCGCTCGGCGCCCATGCAAGCGTCATCACCGACGCCGAGGATGTGGCCGACCTGCGCCAGCTTACCTGGGACGGCTGGCTGGCCGAGGCGCTGACCCCCGCCGCGCATGGCGAAACCGTGGACCTGATGCGCATCGGCCGGCGCGAGATCGAGGCCAACCCGGACGGGCTGGCCATGGGCGGCCCGTTCTTTGAAAGCCTGGCGCTGGCGGGGCTCTTGACCCGCGACGTACAGCGCGACCCCGAAAGCCGGGGCTTTCAGTTCGGCATCAGCACCTTCGAACGCATCATCCCCGCCACCCCGGCCTATGCGGTGATCGCCACCCCCGGCAATGACGCGCTCACGCATATCGACGTGGGCCGGCGCTGGATGCGCTTCGATCTGACCGCCACGGGGCAGGGCCTGGCCACGCATCCGCTGTTGCAGGTCACCCAGGAATATGCCGAGATGGCAGAACTGCGCGCCCAGGCGCAGGCGATGCTGGCAGGTGAGGGCGAGACGGTGCAGATGATCGCGCGACTGGGATACGGGCCGGGACGGCGCGTGCCCTCGCCCCGCTGGCCGGTGGGGGCGCTGATACGCGATGGCTGACACCGACAGCACAGAAGGGCAGGCGGATGGCGCAGGGCTGTCCAGCCTGCCCGACCCGGCGCGCGCGGCGCTGACCTTTGGCGTGATGACCGAGATCAACATCATCGCCCAGCTTTCCGCCGCCGCCTTCGAAGCCGCCATGCCGGGCTGGAGCGTGGCGCATTTCGGCGTGGTGATGCACCTGATGCGGCGCGGCGACGGCGCAACGCCCCTGGAACTTGCGCGGGCCTTTCAGCTGCCGAAAACCACCATGACCCACACGCTGCAGGTGCTGGAAAAGCGCGGCTTGGTCACCATGCAGCCCAACCCGCGCGACGGGCGCTCGAAACTGGTGCAACTGACCGATGCGGGGCGCGCCTGGCAGGGACAGGCCATGGCGCAGGTCGCCCGCAACCAGGCCGCGCTGCATGAACGCCTGGCCCCCGGCACGCTCCAGGCCCTGGCCCCACATCTGGCCCATCTGCGCGCGGTTCTGGACGCGATGCGGGACACCCCGACCCGCCCGGGCTGAAACCCGCCGCCCCCTCATCTTGCCCCAAATACTCCGGGGGGAATCGTGCGTCAGCACGATGGGGGGCAGCGCCCCCTTACGCCCCCCTAACCGGCATGCGCCCCCTCGGCCAGCGCGGCGACATAGGCCAGAACCTCGTCCACCGGGCGCCCCTCGCCGATCAGCTTGACGATCCCGGACCCCACAACGCAACCATCGGCAATGGCGGCGATGTCGCGCGCGGCCTCGGGCGTCGAGATCCCGAAGCCGACGATCACCGGCAGATCGGTCGCGGCCTTGATCCGCGCTACCTCTGGCGCGACATCGGCGGGCTTTGGCGCAGCCGCGCCGGTGATCCCGGTGATCGAGACATAATAGACAAAGCCGGAGGTATTGCGCAGCACCGTGGGCAGGCGGTGGTCATCCGTCGTGGGCGTGGCCAGCCGGATGAAATTGATCCCGGCCGCCTGCGCGGGCAGGCAAAGCTCGCTGTCTTCCTCGGGCGGCAGATCGACGATGATCAGCCCGTCGACACCCGCCTGCGCCGCATCGGCCAGAAACCGGTCGACCCCGCGGTTGTAGATGGGGTTGTAATAGCCCATCAGGACAATCGGCGTGTCGGCGTCGCCGTCCCGAAAGCGCCGCACCATCTCCAGCGTCTTTTCCAGCGTCTGACCGCCGGCGAGCGCGCGCTGCCCGGCCAGCTGGATGGTGGCGCCATCGGCCATGGGGTCGGTGAAGGGCACGCCCAGTTCGATCACGTCCACCCCGGCGCCGGGCAGCCCCTTCATCACCGCAAGCGCGGTGTCGAAATCCGGGTCACCCCCCATGATGTAGCTGACGAACGCCTTGCGGCCCTCGGCTTTCAGGCGGGCAAAGGTGGTGTCGATGCGGCTCATGGGCGGGCTCCGGCAGGGATCTGGGCAGGGTAAGGCGCGATGGTCTGGCGCGGGTTTGCCCGTAAGGGTCGGGAAAATCAATGGCCCTGCGCGCAGCCCCTTGCAGGCACGCGCCTTGCGCGGCATCAAGGCGGCATGGACTGGGTCAAGATCATTCACCTGCTGACGGTCATGGGCTGGATGACCTCGATCTTCGCGGTGCCGCGCGCGCTGATCTACTGGAAGCGCGAACACGCCCGGCTGGGCGAATTCGGCCCGCTGGGCGATCTGACGATCCGTCTTTACCGCTTTTCGGCCGGGTTGGGGGTAATCGCGCTGATCACCGGCATCTGGCTGGGCTGGCAGGTCTGGGGCTTCATGCCCTGGGTCTGGGTAAAGTTGGGCATGGTACTGGCGCTGGCCGGCCATTACGGCTGGACCGGGCTGCTGGTGATTCGCGCGCGCCGTGGCGAGTTCCGCGAAAGCGACTTTTTCCTTCGTGTTTTCAACGAGGTCAGCGTTGTTCTTGTGATCGCCGTGCTATGGGTGGTGGTGGTCAAGCCGTTCTGAACCCGGCCTTGCCCATGCCCGAGGGCGGGAAGACGCGATTTCGAAACCGCGTGGCAAGGCGCGTCGACGCGCCTTTTTCCCCGTCATCGCCGTCATGCGGTTGCCCTGACGGGGTCTGACAGGTAAAGCGCGGCCTGTCGATCCGGGCGGCTGTCAAAGGGAGCGGAAGATGGGTTTCAGAATGGGTATCGTGGGGCTGCCGAATGTCGGCAAATCCACGCTTTTCAACGCCTTGACCCGCACGGCTGCGGCGCAGGCGGCCAATTTCCCCTTTTGCACCATCGAACCGAATGTGGGCGAGGTGGCGGTGCCCGACGCACGGCTGGACAGGCTGGCCGCGATTGCGCAGTCGAAACAGGTGATCCCGGCACGGATGACCTTCGTCGATATCGCCGGGCTGGTCCGCGGGGCGTCAAAGGGCGAGGGGCTGGGCAACCAGTTTCTGGCCAATATCCGCGAGGTGGACGCCATTGCGCATGTGCTGCGCTGCTTCGAGGATGGCGATATCACCCATGTCGAGGGGCGCATCGACCCGGTGGCCGATGCCGAGACGATCGAGACCGAGTTGATGATCGCCGACATGGAATCGATCGAGCGGCGGCTGGCCAATCTGGCGCGCAAGCTGAAGGGCGGCGACAAGGAGGCGGTGGCGCAGGACCGGCTGCTGCGGCTGGCGCTGGCGGCGCTGAACGACGGCCGCCCTGCGCGTACGGTGGCAGTGGCCGATGAGGATGCAAGGCTCTGGGGGCAGTTGCAGCTGCTGACCGCAAAGCCGGTTCTTTATGTCTGCAATGTCGAGGAAGGGTCCGCGCGCGACGGCAACGCGCAATCGGCCCGCGTGGCCGAAATGGCGGCGGGGCAGGGCGCGGGCGTGGTGGTGATCTCGGCCCGGATCGAAGAGGAACTGGCGCAACTGCCGGCTGAGGATGCGGCGATGTTTCTGGAAGAAATGGGGCTGGAAGAGCCGGGCCTCGATCGGCTGATCCGCGCGGGCTATGCGCTTTTGGGCCTGCAGACCTATTTCACCGTGGGCCCGAAGGAGGCGCGCGCCTGGACGATCCGCGCCGGCACCATGGCCCCGCAGGCCGCGGGCGTCATCCATGGCGATTTCGAGCGTGGGTTCATCCGGGCCGAGACCGTGGCCTACGAGGACTATATCGCCTGTCAGGGCGAGGCCGGAGCGCGCGACGCGGGCAAGCTGCGCGCCGAGGGCAAGTCCTATGTCGTGCAGGACGGCGACGTCCTGCATTTCCTGTTCAATACCTGAGCC
>SKHK01000200.1 GCA_007117005.1 Paracoccaceae bacterium | reverse complement strand
TGCGATCCGGCCTGTTCACCGAGGATGACCTGATGGCGCTGCCGATCACCGCCCCGGCCTTTGCCGAGGTGGACGCGCTTTATCCGGGCCTTGACCCGATGCGGCGGCGGCACGAGGCGTTGCGGCGGGTGTTCGGGGTGATGGTGGAGGATGTGATCGCCGTGGCGCGTCACCGGCTGGACGCGGCCCGGCCCGCGGATGCCGATGCGGTGCGCCATCTGGGGGTGACGATCATCCGGTTTTCGGACCGGCTGTTTAGGGAATTGAAGGTGATCCGCCAGTTCCTGTTCGAGCGGATGTATCGCGCGCCAAAGGTGGTGGCGATGCGCGCCGAGGTGACGGAGGTGGTGCGCGATCTCTTTGCGCTGTTCATGGCCGCGCCGGACCGGCTGCCGCCGGAATGGCGCGATGACGTGGCGGCGGCGGGCGACGAGGCAGGGCTGGCGCGGGTGGTGTGCGACTATGTGGCCGGCATGACCGATCGTTTCGCGCTGCAGGAACATGCGCGGCTGAAAGGGTCGGATGCGGCGCGGTTCACGCGGTATATCGTGTCTGGCTAAGCTTCTGCCGGGGCAGGGGGGCGCTGCCCCCTCGGGCCTGCGGCCCTCATTGGGCTCCGCCGGTTCCTTCGCTGAAATCGGTCCACTGGACCGATTTCCGGGCGCTCGGAACCCCCCGGAGTATTTTCGGCAAGATGAGGGGGCGGGCGGGTCAGCCTTCGGCGCGTTCTGCCAGCGTCAGCCATTCTTCCTCGGCGGCGGCAAGGGCCTGCTGGCGCTGGGACAGGGCCTCGGTGGCGCGGGCGAATTTGACGGGCTCGCGGCTGTAGAGGTCAGGATCGGCCAGCAGGGTTTCCAGCTTGGCGATCTCTGCCGTCAGGCGGTCGATTTCGGCGGGCAGGCTGTCCAGCCGGTGGCGTTCGGTAAAGCTGAGGGCCACGGTGGATTTGTTGGCGGATTTGTTGGCGGGTTTGGGGGCAGGGTCCGTGGGCAGGGGGCCCTTCCGGGCGGCGGGTCTGGCGGCTTTCGGCGCCGGGGTGGCGGCTTCGGGCTGTTGGGCCAGCATGTCGGACCAGCCGCCGGCATAGGCGGTGACGCGGCCCGCGCCCTGCATCATCAGCGTCGTGGTGGCGATGCGGTCGATGAAATCGCGGTCATGGCTGACCATCAGCACCGTGCCGTCATAGCTGCCCAGCAGGTCCTGCAGCAGGTCCAGCGTTTCGATGTCCAGATCGTTGGTCGGTTCGTCCAGCACCAGCAGGTTCGACTGCCGCGCCATGATCCGCGCCAGCATCAGCCGCGCCCGTTCACCGCCCGAAAGCGCGCGCACCGGCGCGCGGGCCTGCGCCTCGTCGAACAGGAAATCCTTCAGATAGCCCACCACATGGCGGGGCTGGCCGCGCACCATCACCTGATCGGACTGGCCGGAGACCCGCATTTCCGGGTCCAGCGTCAGGTTTTCCCATAGCGAGGCATCCAGCTTCAGCCGCGCGCGGTTCTGGTCGAACACGGCCATTTCCAGCCCCGTGCCCAGCGTGACGGTGCCGCTGTCCGGTGCGGTTTCACCCGTCAGCAGCTTCAACAGCGTCGTCTTGCCTGCCCCGTTCGGCCCCACCAGCGCCACCCGGTCGCCGCGCAGCACCCGCAGCGAGAAATCGCTCAGGATCACCTGGCCGTCGAACGCCTTGGATATCCCCTGCGCCTCGATCACCCGCTTGCCCGAGGCCTGGCCGGCGTCCAGCGCCAGCGCCGCCGTGCCCTGCCGGCGGATCTGCCCCGCGCGCTCGGCCCGCAGCGCGGCCAGCGCCCGCACCCGGCCCTGATTGCGCTTGCGCCGGGCCGAGATGCCCTCGACCGCCCAGCGCGCCTCGGCCTTGATCTTGCGGTCCAGCTTGTGGCGGGCTTCGTCCTCGGCCGCCCAGACGGTCTCGCGCCAGTCCTCGAAATGCGCGAACCCCTTGTCCAGCCGGCGCATCTGGCCACGGTCCAGCCACAGCACGGCGCGCGAGAGCGCGTTCAGGAAGGCGCGGTCGTGGCTGATGATCAGATAGGCGGCGCGGCCCTGGCGCAGGCGGTCCTCCAGCCAGGTGATGGCGGCGATGTCCAGATGGTTGGTCGGCTCGTCCAGCAGCATCAGCGCCGGGTCCTCGGCCAAGAGGCGCGCCAGCGCTGCGCGGCGGCGTTCCCCGCCAGAGGCCGTATCGGCGGGCAGCGCGGGGTCGAAACCCAGCCCCTCGGCGGCAAGCTCCAGGCGGTACTGCTCCTCCGGTGGCAGCGCCTGCGCCGCCCAGTCGCCCAGCGTCGCGAAGCCGGTGAAATCCGGCTCTTGTTCCATGTAGCCCACCGTGACGCCCGGGCCCAGCGCGCGGGCGCCGCCGTCGGGCTCGACCAGCCCGGCCATGATCTTCATCAGCGTCGATTTGCCGGACCCGTTGCGCCCCACCAGCGCCAGCCGGTCGCCGGGCTGTATGGTCAGGTCCAGCCCGCTGATCAGCGGGTCACCGCCGAAGCCGAGGGTCAGGTCAGAGAGTTGCAGAAGCGGTGCGCGTGCCATGGGCGCGGGCTAGCTGGCGGGGGGCGGGGGGTCAAGCCCTGCCCTCAATGCGCCGCTAGCGCCTGCATCAGCCGGGCCTGGGCGGGGGGCATTGCGGCGGTCTCGACGCAGGTGAACAGGACGCAGGTGTCGAGATCGTGGTCCAGCGCCACCCGGTCGGAGACCCAACCGCCGAGCGAGAGGTAGAAACGCAGGATCGGGGGCAGGGTAGGGGTGGTTTCCGCCGGGCGTGGCAGCGGGGCGCTGGCGCCCAGCGGGCTGGGGCGCAGGCCGGTGGGCGCCAGGTGATGGCGGGCCAGATGCGACAGGATAGGCGTATGGCGCGCAGGCACAGCGCCGGGCAGCGAGGTGCAGCCGATCAGCCGCGCGGCGCCCGTGCGCATGACCATGCGCGCGATTCCGGTCCAGATCAGGCGCATCAGCCCGGCGGCCGGGGCCGCCGGGTGCAGGGCCAGGCGGCCGGGTTCCAGCACCGGGCCGGGCAGGCGGGCCAGCGCGCCCAGGTCGAAAAACCGCGCCGTGTAGCCTGCCATGACAGAGGCCGCATCGCCATGGTGACGCAGGCGCATTGTCGCCAGCGGCGCCTCGCCGGGCGGGCCGATCCACAGATGCAGGCAGCCCGGGTCGTGGTCGTCGGTATCGCAGGCCCTGGCATCGCCGCGATAGGTCAGCGCGCGCAGGGCCATAAGCTGGGCGCGTTCGTCCTCGGTCCCGGCGGCGCGCAGGATCAGGCCCTGGCGATGCACCGGCGGGCCGAAACCGGGCAGCGCGGGCCGAGGGCCGCGCGGGCGGACATGAGGGCGGGCGTACGGGCGGGCACTGGACATCGGGTCTGTCCTGTCTAACTGCTATTGCCAGAAAGCAGCCAATCAGCAGCAGGTGACAGGATGACGAAAACCGACACGGTTGTGAAGAGCGACGAGGAGTGGCGCGCGCAGTTATCGCCCCTGGCCTACAAGGTCGCCCGCAAGCACGGCACCGAACGCGCCTTTACCCATGATGATTTCCCCAAGGACCCGGGGGTCTTTCGCTGCATCTGCTGCGATGCGCCGCTTTTCGATCAGGCGCGCAAGTATGATTCGGGCTCTGGCTGGCCCAGTTTCTGGGCGCCACGCGGCGATGCGCCAGTCGGCACGCGCGAGGACCGCTCGCTGTTCATGCGCCGCACCGAGGTGCATTGCGCGCGCTGCGAGGCGCATCTGGGCCATGTCTTTCCCGATGGCCCGCAACCCACCGGCCTGCGCTACTGCATGAACGGTGTCGCGCTGCGCTTTGACCCGGACATGGCCGAAGAGGCCGGGGGCTGACGCGAACCGCCCGTTCTGCCTGGCGCGGGCCGGTTACCTGCCGCGTCAGTTGAGCATATTGGCCGGGTTGAACTGCCCCAGCACGCCGACCACCTGCGCCAGCACACTGCGCCCGCGTGGCCCGGAATCGGTCACGCGGCGCGACAGCACCACGACCTCGCCATCCTCCAGCCCGAAGCGTTCGATATTCGTGACGCGGTCATTGCTGTCGAAACTGATCGCCACGACCTCGCGGCTTACCTCTACCGGCGGGCGCCAGTTGTCATGGCGCCAGTCGGACTGGACGTAGAACCAGCCGGACCCCTCCATCACGCCGCCGACCCCGGGGCGGCCGATGCGGCGCGCCACCGTCTCGCGCGTGTCTTGCCCGATCGTGATCTCGGCCAGTTCGGACTCTGTCGGGGCATGGCCGTGAAAGCGCATGACCGGGGCGCAGGCGGCAAGGATCAGCGCCAGCACCAGCCCTGCACCGACCAGCCGCCATGGCGCCGGGGGTCGCGCGCCGGTCATCGGGTCGGTATGATGTGCCATGCTGTCTTGCCCCTGCTTTCGGATGCCGCGCTTCGGCATGTGTTCGGACCAAGGCTTACCGAACACGGGCCGGCGCTTCAAGAATGCAACGCAACGGCCGGCCCCCGCCCGCCCGGTTCCGGCCCGGCCCCGGCCGCCTGTAAGCCCCGGTCGGTTTGCGCGGGCCGGAACGATGAGCTAAGTCGACGCCTGTAAAGACGCAGCACAGGCATGACGGCAATGACAAAGGGTCCCAGCGGTGACGACAGCGCGCAGCCAGGCACTACTGCGTCGATCACGGAGCGCACCAGGCTGCCCATTCGCGTAGCGGGGCTGTCCAGCCGGCGGCCGAACCGCTTTCATCTGCGCCCGGATGCGCAGGGGCGGGCGGCGATTGCGACCGAACTGGACCTGCTGTTGCTGCGCAAGCTGTCCTTCGAGGGGACGATCGAGGCCTCGGGGCCCCGGGACTGGCGGCTGGAGGGGCATCTGGGCGCCACCGTGGTGCAGCCCTGCGTGGTCAGCGCCGAGCCGGTGACGACACGGCTGGAGGTGCCGGTCAGCCGGCTGTACTGCGCGCGTCCCGCCGCGCTGGCGCCCAGCGGCCCGGATGGCGAAATTCCCGACGACGACCGGCTGGAACCGTTGGGCACCGAGATCGATCCCGGCGCCGTGATGACCGAGGCGCTGGCGCTGGCGCTGCCGGACTACCCCCGCCAGCCAGAGGCGCAACTGGGCGACGAGGGCCAGCTGGATGCCGCGCCGCCCGGTGCCGCGCGAATCGCCCCCGAACGGGAAAACCCCTTTGCCGCGCTTGCCGCCCTGCGCGGCGATGCGGCGCCGGAAGATGCTGCACAAGCGGACGGTGACGGCGACGGTGCCACCCGCCCGATCGATGCAGCCGGGAAAGACGGTAAGCGCCGCCCGGGCAGCGACGGTTGACGCCGGCCCGTGCTGTGCGTTTGTGCAGGCAGCGGCCCGCCATGGCGCGCCGTATCGACTGTTTCCGCCTTGCATATCCCGCGAAAGCCCGTATTTTCCGCGCTTCATGCCGTGCAGGGCTTGGCTAAGGCTCTTTGCCGGTGTATGGCCCGCCGACGATATGAACAGTTTCCTTCCCTGCCGGGTGCCGCGCGCCCCTGCAGCCAAAAGACACCAGAGGTTGACCCATGGCCGTCCAGCAGAACCGCGTTACCCGCTCTCGCCGCAACATGCGCCGCGCGCATGACGCGCTTGGACCCGCGAATCCCAATGAATGCCCCAATTGCGGCGAGCTGAAGCGCCCGCATCATGTCTGTCCGTCCTGCGGCCATTATGCCAACCGCGAAGTGATCGCCCAGGCCAGCGACGTCGACCTGGACGACGACGCGGCCTGAAACGCGGACTGATTGGCGCCGCGGGCACCAGCCCGCGTGCAAAGACGGGGCAACGACCGCCGTTCCTTTCTCTCGGCGCGACCTGGCCCGGCAAGATGGACGGGCGGGACATGTCGTGGACAAGGTAGCAGTCGATGCGATGGGGGGCGATCTGGGCCCCCGTGCTGTCATCGGCGGCTGCGCAAAGGCGCTTGCGGCCCATCAACACCTGTCGATCATCCTGCATGGCGACGAGGCGGTGCTGCAGCCGCTGCTGTCCGGCCTGCCCGGCGCCGCGCGCGACCGGCTGTCGCTGGTGCACGCGTCTGATACTGTCAGCATGCAGGACAAACCCGGCCATGTCATGCGCCACGGGCGCGAGACATCGATGTGGTCGGCCATCGCCGCGCTCAAGACCGGCGAGGCCGCCGCGGCGGTTTCCTGCGGCAATACCGGGGCGCTGATGGCGGTGTCGATGCTGCAGCTGCGCCGGATGGAGGGGGTCAGCCGCCCCGCGATCGCCTGCCTTTGGCCCTCGCGCGGGCGGCACGGATTTTCCACGATGCTGGACGCCGGCGCCGATGTTAAGGCCGAAGCCGCCGACCTTCTGGCCTATGCGATCATGGGCGCGACCTATTTCCGCAATGATTTCGACGAACCGCGCCCCCGCGTGGGCCTGCTCAATGTGGGCACCGAGGAGCACAAGGGCCGGGCCGAGATCAAGGCGGCGCATGACCTCATCGCCCGCCATCAGGAGACCGGGCGCTATGACTATGTGGGTTTCGTCGAGGGCAGCGACCTGCCTGACGAGCGGGTGGACGTGATCGTCACCGACGGCTTTACCGGCAATGTCGCGCTGAAGACGGGCGAGGGCACGGCAAAGCTGATCGGCGAATTTCTGGGCGAGACCTTCCGTTCCGGCTGGGTGCCCATGCTGGGCGGGCTGCTGGCGCGGCGCGCGCTGACCCGGCTGAGTCAGCGCATCGACCCGCGTCAGGTCAATGGCGGGGTTTTCCTGGGGCTGAACGGCACGGTGGTGAAATCCCACGGCTCGGCCGATGCGACGGGGGTGGCGGCGGCGATCGGCCTGGCGGCGAAACTGGCCGGGTCAGGGTATCGCGGGCGCATGGCGGAACGGCTTGTCATTGCCGCGCAGGCGTCACAGGATGCCCCGAAAGGAGACGGGGCATGAACGAACAGGCCGAACCCGATGTCCTGGCCATGGCCGGGCAACCCGGCGGGCGTGCAGCAGCACAGGCGGCAGCACAGGCCGGGGCACAGGCGGCGGAATCGGGCCCGGGCGCGACCCGCGCGGTGGTTGTTGGCACCGGCCATTACCTGCCCGAACGCGTTGTGCCCAATGCCGAATTCGCCGAACGGCTGGATACGTCGAACGAATGGATCGTCTCGCGTTCCGGCATCGAGCGGCGCCATTTCGCCGCGCCGGGCGAATCGACCTCGCACATGGCCGCGCATGCCGCGCGCGCCGCGCTGTCCGATGCGGGCCTGACCCCGGACGCGCTGGATGCCATCATCGTGGCGACATCGACCCCGGACCTGACCTTTCCCGCCGTGGCGACGATGGTGCAGGCCGAACTGGGGCTGAAGACCGGCTTTGCCTTTGACGTGCAGGCGGTCTGCGCGGGATTCATCTATGCGCTGGCCCAGGCCCATGCGCTGATCGTCGCCGGCACGGCGCGGCGGGTGATGGTCATCGGCGCCGAAACCTTCAGCCGCATCCTGGACCATGAGGACCGCGGCACGGCGGTCCTGTTCGGCGATGGCGCCGGCGCGCTGATCCTGGAGGCCCGCGGCGGCACCGGCGCCAGCACCGACCGCGGCATCCTGTCGGTCGATCTGAACGCCGATGGCAGCCAGCGCGACATTCTTTACGTCGATGGCGGCGTGGCAACCACCGGCACCGCCGGGTGCCTGCGCATGCAGGGCAAGGAAGTTTTTCGCCACGCGGTGGAAAAGCTTGCCAGCACCGCCAGCACGGCGATCCGGCGCGCCGGTCTGGACGCGGCCCAGGTGGATTGGGTCGTGCCTCATCAGGCAAATCTGCGCATCATCCGCGCCACCGCGCAGAAACTGGGCGTGCCGATGGAGCGGGTCATCACCACGGTCGCCGACCACGGCAACACCTCGGCCGCATCGATCCCGTTGGCACTGTCGGTGGCGGCCGGCGAGGGGCGCTTTGCCCCCGGTCAGGTCATCGTGGCCGAGGCGATCGGCGGTGGGCTGGCCTGGGGGGCCGTGGTGCTGCGCTGGTAATGGCGGGACAGGCGGCCGCGGCGGTCCCGGCCCGGGCGGGCGCAAGCCCCTGATATTGACTCGGATTTACCCATGGCCCATGGTCAGGCAATAATGCCGCGCAGAACCGGTGAAACCGGCGCCGGGCAACAGGGGGTGGGACGCATGAGTGGAAAGACATTGACGCGCATGGACCTGGCCGAAGCGGTGTTCCGCGAGGTCGGGCTGTCGCGCAACGAATCGGCGCAACTGGTCGAGGCGATCATCAGCCACATTTCAGACACGCTGGTCGCCGGCGAACAGGTCAAGATTTCGTCCTTCGGCACCTTCAGCGTGCGGGACAAGACCGCCCGGGTGGGCCGCAACCCCAAGACCGGCGAGGAAGTGCCGATCAGCCCGCGCCGGGTGTTGTCCTTCCGTCCCTCGCACCTGATGAAGGACAGGGTAATGCGCGGCAATGCGCAGCTTGAACTCGGATAAGGTCTGGTCACGGCATGAAAAAGGCGCCCGAAGCCTTTCGCACCATCAGCGAGGTGGCCGAGCTTCTGGAAACCCCTGCCCATGTGCTGCGCTTCTGGGAAAGCAAGTTCTACCAGATCCGCCCGGTGAAACGCGCCGGTGGCCGGCGCTACTACCGGCCCGATGATCTGGCGCTGATCGCCGGCATCCGCCATCTGCTGCAGGACAAGGGCATGACCATTCGTGGTGTGCAGAAGGTCCTGCAGGAGCAGGGCATCCGGCATGTCGCGCAGCTTGCCTCGCCGCTACCGACACTGGACGCGGACGATCACCTGCCCGATGAGCCGGCATCCGGCGCGCCGGCCACGGTGCCGCCAACGCCCGGGGATGCCGCGGCGGACCGCCCGTCTTCCGTCGTTGCCCCCCACCACCCCGCCATCGGTTCCGTGGGGCCGGGCACCGGTGACCCGCCGCATCACCAG